>WGBT01000261.1 GCA_015494185.1 Hyphomicrobiales bacterium
CAATAGTTCAGCACCATGCCTGTGCCATGAAATGTTGAAACCAAGTTGACGCATTGTCGCAATTCATTCGAGCGGGGAGATTGACACTGCTTCATTTGAACCGTTTACAACACAATCCATGAAGGGCAGCTTTTGGAGCGTTGTTAATTATTGGGGGGCAGCTTGATGATGACATCATCAGGATGGGCCAGATGCAACATTTTCCGCGCCAGCTCGTCGAGCCTATCCGGATCCAGCTGGTCGCTTCGCAACAGGTTGACTTGCTGCGACAGTTTGGCATTGTCCTGAAGCAGGCCGGCCAGTTCACGGTCGAGCTGGCGTTCTTTTTGCGCCAAAGTGAAATAGGCAAGCAGGCCGAAACGGCCGCTTAGCAGATGCCATCCGAGATAGGCGAGGAGTACGATAACGCCTGCCATCATGACATAATCCCGCCAGTTGGAAAGGGTTTTGGCCATGGACATAATCTTTCTGCCGTTTCTTTATGTTTTGGGCCGGATAGATTTCGAGCGCGGCTTTACACGAAAATTTCCCAAATTGTCATAAGAACGGCAGAGCTGACTTTGTCAAAGTTTCTGTCTTCTCGCCCCCAAACCCGTCCTTTCCATTCCATGGTGAGCGTTTTTGCATTTTCAGCTGGTGACAAGGGCTCGTAAACCCATCTCGTGAGCTTATGATGTACGCGGTTTTGCTCCGCGCAAGATTGCGGTTCCGGCATAGTGCCCCATATCGCCAAGTTCTTCTTCGATGCGGATCAGCTGATTGTATTTGGCCAGCCGGTCGGTGCGCGATAGGGAGCCGGTCTTGATCTGTCCGGCATTGCTGGCAACGGCGATATCGGCAATGGTGGTGTCTTCGGTCTCGCCGGAGCGATGGGAAATCACCGCGCTATAACCGGCCCGTTGCGCCATTTCGATGGCATCGAAGGTTTCCGACAAGGTGCCGATCTGGTTGACTTTGACAAGAATTGAGTTGGCAACGGCTTTTTCAATACCTTGCGACAGCCGCGCAACATTGGTGACAAACAGGTCGTCACCAACCAGTTGGCACCGGTTGCCAAGGGCTTCGGTCAGGGCCGCCCATCCCTGCCAGTCATCTTCAGCCATGCCGTCTTCAATGGAAATGATCGGATAACGGGCCACCAGATCTTCATAATAGCGCACCATCTCATCGCTGCCGAGTACCTTGTCTTCACCTTTGAGGTGATATTTACCATCGGCAAAAAATTCGGTGGAGGCGGCATCGAGCGCCAGATAAATATCATCGCCGGCTTGAAAACCAGCT
This sequence comes from Hyphomicrobiales bacterium, assembly GCA_015494185.1. Classification (GTDB taxonomy): domain Bacteria; phylum Pseudomonadota; class Alphaproteobacteria; order Rhizobiales; family S144-35; genus S144-35. The sequence goes on from WGBT01000261.1 coordinate 1,282, forward strand.
TTTTCGATGGCCTTCATGATCAATCCAATGGCTTCATCCGTTGAGCCGATATTGGGCGCAAAACCGCCCTCATCGCCGACATTGGTGTTCAGCCCCTCTCCCGCCAGCTCTTTTTTGAGATTGTGGAAAACTTCCGCCCCCATGCGGATCGCTTCGGCGGCATTTTCACCGCGCACCGGCATGATCATGAATTCCTGAAAATCGATGGCGTTATCGGCATGTTCGCCGCCGTTGATGATGTTCATCATGGGCACCGGCAAAGTGCGGGCATTGGCGCCGCCAAGATAGCGGTAAAGGGGCTGGCCGGAGGCAGCCGCAGCGGCCTTGGCCACAGCCATCGAGACCCCCAAAATGGCATTGGCGCCAAGCCGGGCCTTGTTCGCCGAGCCATCGAGTTCGATCATCGCCTTGTCGATCCGGCGTTGATCTTCCGCATCCATGCCCGACAGGGCATCGAAAATTTCGCCATTGACGGCAGCGACCGCTTTTTGCACCCCCTTGCCCAGATAGCGCTTGGCGCCGTCACGCAATTCGTGGGCTTCATGGGCGCCTGTGGAGGCGCCTGAGGGAACCGAGGCACGTCCCATATCCCCGGTTTCCAACACCACGTCGACTTCCACGGTCGGGTTGCCCCGGCTATCGAGAATTTCCCGCCCAACGATATCGATGATGGCTGTCATATCCGCCCCGTCTTTCTCCTAAAGGTAAAATTTTAAGGTAAAAAATTGCCCTGACACGTGCCGCCGAAACCATGCGCCGCGGAGGCGTTGCAAAGTGACGGTTGCGGCTTCTTACCCCAGACGAAGCAGACTGCCAAGGGCTGATCACGCGGCTCAAAGCCACAGGCTGCGAAACTATGGAGACAGGCGCTTTTCTTAGCTCACTTTTTCCAACAAGGGCTGCAATTGCGGGGCCAGCTTGGGAGATTCCCGTTTCAAG
>WGBT01000262.1 GCA_015494185.1 Hyphomicrobiales bacterium
CCGGGCAATGCGGCAAGGGCTGCGGCCAGTTTCGGATCACGGGGCACCGGGGAATGATCGATATCATGCACGAATTCCAAAAAAAGGTTGGGATCGAGCCCATGCACCTGCATCAGCCCATTGAGCGTGGTCCCATAATCGCGAAAATATTGTTTCTGAATGCGCCGCGCTTCGGCTGTATCGACCTGAAGATAATCGGCAATAAACGCCCCCATGCGCACATCGATCTGGGCAAACAGATTGCAACGGGCGGGATAAAGCGTGTTATCGAGATCAAAAATCCACGATTCGATATGGGAAAAATGTGAAAATCCGTTCTTCATAAGCCTAAGCCCTGTGGCACGGTGGGATGTTCCAACAACGTGCCGACACCATGGGCCGTGAACAATTCCAAAAGCACCGCATGGGGCACCTTGCCATTTAAGATGACAACCCCCTCAACCCCGGCATTGAGCACGGAAATGCAGCTTTCGATCTTTGGAATCATGCCCCCGGAAATAACCCCTTCGGCGATCAGCTTGCGGGCCTCACTCGGCGTCAACTCACTGATCAATTGACCATCCGCCCCCAACACCCCCGGCACATCGGTCAGCAACAACAGCCGCTTGGCCCGCAGCGTCGCCGCCAACGCCCCGGCAAAGATATCCGCATTGATATTATAAGTCTGCCCTTCAGGGGAAACACCAAGAGGCGCGATCACGGGAATGAGATCCAAACGGGCCAATTCGTTGACGATATAGGGATTGACATTTTGCGGCTCCCCGACAAACCCCAAATCCACCGCCCGTTCCAGATTGGAGTGGGGATCAATCACGCTGCGTTTGAGTTTTTGCGCCGTCATCAAATGAGCATCCTTGCCGGAAATCCCCACCGCCTGGCCGCCCTGGGCATTGATCGCTGCGACAATCTGCTTATTGATGGTCCCCGCCAGCACCATTTCCACCACTTCAATGGTCTGAGCACAGGTTTTGCGTTGCCCCCCCTCGAACTCGGAGCGAATTTGCAACCGCTCGAGCATCGCTGAAATCTGCGGCCCGCCGCCATGCACCACGACCGGGCGAACCCCGGCCTGTTTCAGCAACACGATATCACGGGCGAAATCGGCCGCCAGCGCCTTATCCCCCATGGCATGGCCGCCATATTTGATAACCACAGTCTGCCGGTCATAGGTCTGCATAAAGGGCAGCGCCTCGGCCAATACCGCGGCTTTCAATTGCGGTTCGATGCCCTCAAGCGCTGCCCTTGAAGCAGTATCAGCGTGACTTGTCTCATCCATACCGGTCATAAATAAAGCTCACTAACGAAGAACAAAAAATTGCAATTTATGCATTTTGGCCATGATTTTACCAAAATCTATCTCAAACCCGCCCTCTTTGCAGGCTAAGCTTGAGAATGAATTAATGAATAATGTCTTAGCGGGGACTTAACCTATTGCATCGATAATGTCATCATCAATAATTCATTGATGGGTGAAACTTTGACAGCGGGGCAAGATAATGTGCAAAAATCCACTGTGGGGTTTTGCTTGAGAGAGCGCCAAACGGCACAGAGTTAGGCCAAGCCATGCCACAAAACGCGATTCGATATTCTGCTCACCTGCTCACCAGCCTGCAACGGGCAAATATGCTGGCCATCAAAATGGGTCATGGCATGATCACCTGTGAGCATTTACTGCTGGCCTTGCTCGATGATCACGACACGTCTTTTCTGCTGCAAGCCTATGAGGTTGACCGAAAAGCAGTAGCGCAAAAGCTGCGCGATTATCTGTTGGACCATGGCGATCCTTTGAAAGCCCAACAAACCCCACAACCTTCGCCACAGCTTTATGGAGTCTTACAACAAGCCGCCGAGTCGGTGCGGCGAACCGGTTTGTCAGAAGTTGAAAGCAATATCGTCTTGGCGTTGCTGGTCGAAAATGAAGACAGCGTCTCCGCCAAGGTGCTCAAACCCTATGGGCTTGATTTTGCTGCAGTCATTCAATATTTGCGCCTGCGTTCAGATGCCGCCCCCGAAACAGTGCCAGCAGATCATGAAAACCGTGAGCCGACAGCGGCAAAAGCCCCCTCCACTTTGACAGAAAAACCAATCGGGCAACCTGCAGCGCCAACCGCTAAGAAATCACAAGAAACCAGCCAAGTTTCTCAAGCCAAATCCACGCCAACCGAACAGGGGGAACCGGCTGTTGCGACCTCACGGCCAGCTCCCACAAAGACAGCAACTTCATCAACTGCGCCAAAATCGAATCACAACGCCAAGCCCAAACCAAAATCCAAATTAAAAGAGCGGCTGGGCAAAAAACATCGAGCCGCCAAGACCTCCGGCATCGATCGTCCTGCCCCGGCGACAACCATTCCCCCGGAGCCCACAATAACACGCCCCTTGGTCCAGGATCCGCGCACGCGTGTTAAAACACTGCCCCCAAAATCCGGCAGCCCCAACACCGCGGTCACGGCAACAGCTCCCGATTCGCCGTCAACGCCACGGCAACCACCCAAGCCACCAGTGCCGCCTTCCGCCGCCAAGCAACGGATGAGCCAACCCGCCGGGCAACAGCCAAGCTCTTCACCCGCTACACCTGCATCGCAAAGCAGGGCCAACAAGCCAACTGCAACTTCTCAGACGGTGTCGGCCAAGGCACAAAAGTCCCCCTCTGCTCCCCAGGCGAACACAACGACGCTTACCGCCGGACACCCCGCTGCCGCTGCCCCACCCTCGCCGCCGGCATCGGATCAGCCCCTGCAGCCGCCACAATCACAGCCCACCGGGCCGATCACGCCGCCGACCATGGCACATGGCACAGCAACGCCGCCCCCGGTCAATGCCGTCAATAGCATGCCATCCCAGTCAGCGTCAGAGGGGAGA
>WGBT01000263.1 GCA_015494185.1 Hyphomicrobiales bacterium
GCCCATTTCTTCAAACAAAGTCCCCCCCGCCACCATGCCGCGGGTATATTCTTCTGCCCGCGCCGCCCGCGCCTCCCACGCCCGCGGCAGTTTTTTCGCCAATTGCTTGGCGATGTCGCGGAAATAAAGATAGGTGCCCCCAGAAGTGAGCCGGGCAAAATAGGCGCTCAGCGCGCCCACCGGGGGGGCGATTGACATGTCATTGTCATTGAGGATGACGATCAGCCGGGTATCCGCCGCTCCCGCATTGTTCATAGCCTCATAAGCCATGCCCGCACTCATGGCGCCATCACCAATCACCGCCACCACATTGTGTTGCTCCCCCGCCAAATCCCGAGCGGTCGCCATACCAAGGGCGGCAGAAATCGATGTTGACGAATGGCCGGCCCCAAACGGATCATAAGGGCTTTCATCGCGTTTGGTAAAGCCCGACAGCCCCCCTTCCTGGCGCAGGCTGGCCATGCGTTTGCGCCGCCCGGTCAAAATTTTATGGGGATAGGCTTGGTGTCCGACATCCCAGATGAGTTTGTCATGGGGCGTGTCGAACACTTTATGCAGGGCAATGGTCAGCTCCACCACGCCCAACCCCGCCCCCAGATGACCGCCTGTGACCGCAACCGTCTCGATCATCTCACGGCGCAATTCACAGGCCAGCGCCTCCAGACTCGCCGTGTCTTCCAACTTACGAAGATCCTGAGGCGAATTAATCTGATCGAGAATGGGCGTCTTGCTTGTCATATGGCCAAATCACTACTGCTGCTTTGCCTGCTCACCGCGGTTCATAATGCCTTTAGTTATACGGCATCCCGTTATCATGCAACGAAGTCTTGCCACCTAACTTAACCGAAGACACGAAATTTTACGACACAGACAGCTGAATTTCGTTATAGTGTGACATATTTCTGCACCTTTTTTGGGAAAAACTATAAACCTTGTTGGCTGTATGGCACTCAACAGTATTTATCTTGCCTCCATTGGTTGCAATAGTTTGCCCATTTTGGTCAGATCCGCACGGACGATTAGCCACACCTACAAAGGCGCAACCGGTTTGGGAGTTTTGATCATGACTGATCAAACCGCACGGAATCATCAGACATCCAGCGGCGAATGGCGCGCCAGCACATCGCAATCTGAAGACATTGCCAAGCCGCCGAAACAGGAAACCAACAAGCCGATTTCTAAAACCCGCGGCGATCACTTTCTGCCTGTCACACGCTTTGCCATCTATTATCACATTCTGCAGGAGGGACTTTCTAACGGCAGTGATGACAGTAACGATGATGGCACCCTCAAAGAGCTGCTCGACTATATGGCCGCATGGCGCCACCAGACCCATCGAGACCGGTTGCTGCGGCTGCTGGAGCTTTATCTGCCCTTTTCTCCCGACCGGGATACGGTGCGGGTGCTCCAATATTCACAGGACGAGCGGGAAGCCATGCTCGCAGAGCTGATGTCCCATATCAAATGGCTGTTGGAACGGGGGAACTACAAGCGTATCACCGAGGCGCAACTCAATGATTTGCTGTCGCGTCATTCCCCCCATGGCCTGGAGCTCAAGGTTGATCTCAATGAATATGATGAGCTGCTGTTGTTCAGCCGCGGGGAAGATTTCGAGGAATATGTCACCCGCTCCCCCTGGACGCTTTACCTCAAGCGGCAGGTCCACCAAGTTCCCTTGTTCAAGCGCTTGTTCCTACTGATGAAAATCAAACCGGAAGAAGAGCGCATCAAAGAGCTGATGGAACAGCATGGAATCAGCCGCCGCAAAGCCGCCCGGCGGGTGCGAAAATCCCGGAAATTTCTCGGCGGGGCGGTCTCCCCAGACTATGTCTATCTCAAAATGTTCAAGGACATCCCTCAAGAAGATCTTGAGATGATGTTTCCCAACACCCAAGTGAAATTCAAGCTTTGGGACAAGATCAAGCTTTCATTGACTGCAGGCGGCGGCACGGTGGGCAGCATTTTAAGTACGGCTGGCGGCAGCGGAAAACTTGTCACCGCATTGGGCAGCAGCCTCAGCACCGCAGGCATAGCCTCGATGGCGCCGATGGCCCTGGCTTCCGCATTCGCCGGACTGGCCGCGGTTGTCTATCGACAAGTGACACAATTCTTTTCCCAACGCACCAAATATATGATGGAGCTTGCGCAGCGGCTGTATTTCCATTCGCTCGCCGACAATCGCGGTGCCATCGCCCTCCTCAGTGACCGCGCGGAGGCGGAGGACGTCAAAGAAGACATGTTGCTTTATTTCCTGCTGCACCAAAATCCCACCCCATTTTCGGAACTGGAAAAACTCGATCAAAAGATCGAGCAGTTTCTGCGTGACAGTTTCGGCGTTGAGGCGGATTTCGAAATCGATGACGCGGTCAGGCGGCTGCTGGAGGATGGGCTGATCATCCGCGGGGAGGACGGCAATCTTCAGGCCCTCCCGCCAGCTGAGGCACTTGCCCATCTCAAACGCGCTTTGAGCACAGCCATCTTGGGATCGGCCCCCAATGGCGCCTCTCCCCTCCAAGATGTACAGACCCAGGGCCCTGAAGCTTAGGCAGGCATGGTCTTGTTTTCAAAGGCGATGCCTTTTTTCGCCAAAAGTTCCTGAAGCTCATTGGCGCGGAACATTTCGGTGACGATATCGCAACCACCGACAAATTCGCCTTTGACATAAAGCTGGGGAATCGTCGGCCAGTTGGTATATTTCTTGATACCTTCCCGGATCGCCATATCTTCCAAAACATTGACGTCCTTGTAATCGACCCCCAAATAGCCCAGAATTTGCGCGACCTGGTTTGAGAAACCACATTGCGGGAACTGTTTGGTGCCTTTCATAAACAGCACGACATCGTTATTGGCAACGGTTTTGCGGATCCAATCTTGTACGTCTTGTTCGCTCATAAAGTTCAACTCCTGTTGATCGTGGGGTCTGGCGGTTTGATTGTTCGTTGGTTGAAAAGCGGGATCTTTTCAATCCGGGACTGCGGTCTGCAACGCCAGCGCATGCAGCACGCCGCCCATATGCCCCTTAAGAGCATCATACACCATTTGATGCTGTTGCACACGGCTCTTGCCGCGAAACGCCTCAGAGACCACTTTTGCCGACCAGTGGTCTTTATCGCCCGCAGTATCGACCAATTCGACCGTGGCGTCCGGCAGGGCCTGTTTGATCAGACGTTCGATATCGGCGGCTTCCATTGGCATAAATCTATTCTCCTTCTGCCCATCTCGAGCAATTTGAGACTGACACACTCTTGTATATAATGGAATAAATCCCCCTCAAAACCCGCGCTTGCCCTTCCATTCTATGCCGGCGTCTCATCATGGAATGGAAGGGCTCATGCGACCACTCGCTGTCATCAGGGGGCAATTTCATGACATGAGTATAGTTTCATATCTAAGTATAAGCAAATCTATAAGCAATGTCATGGGGCTGTCCGTAAGAGCCAAAGGAAAGGAACGGTGCGCCCAACACGTTTGACGAGACATTTTTCCTTATTTTATGCCGAAGGCATTTATCATTATCATTGACCGCTGACGTTTTTCGTATCCCTTTGAACTCTTTGCGTTACTTGAACGGGATACGAGAAAAGGTCAAAGGCCTTTGGTATTAAACGGCTTAATCGGCGGGGCGGAACAGACCAAGGCCGAAATGGCAGGCAAAGCCCAAGGCAAGCGGCCCCCTCACCGGCTCCCCAAAAGTCAGTTTGACAAACGCGCCCTGTTTGTCGGGCTGGCTTAGACCTTGGCGGGCGCGGAAACGGCGAAATTGTAGCGCCCTGTCCCCGTTAACCGTGCGTCCGGCGGGGAGCACTTCGACTGTCTCAGGTGCTGGCAGCTTGCGCATTTTACATTCGCGCGCAATCATCTCGGGCACACCAAAGTGCTTCTTGGGGTGCCAGGGCATTAGATAGGGCGTGACACTTACCCATTTGTGGGCAGAAGCCAGCAAGGGGCTGTCCCTAAAACTGTCCTGATCCCCAAACCCTTCCAGCGCCAGCCGCCATTGCTTGTTGCGGCGCTCATGGCGCCCCTTGGGCAAATAGATTTTTGTCACCTCTTCAAGCCGTTTGCAAGTTGAAGCGCAAAGTCCGCTTGGCACGTAAAGAATGACATGGTCGATAAGACCATCTTGATCCGCATCTTCAGGCAGAAAGAAGCCATGCTCATGGGAC
>WGBT01000264.1 GCA_015494185.1 Hyphomicrobiales bacterium
CAAGGCAACCATAATTCAATCAAATGATATCTAATATCTATAATGAGGGACTTGGGGCTATCCCTAGGTTGACTTATCGAACGAGATCAGGGGGGGCGTATTGGGAAGACAACAACGAATGAAGCGGTTATTGCGAAGCCTGTTTGTGACCCCGGTTTATGGCTTGATCGAAGCCATAACCCCGGACAGCTTGCGCAAAGGCGGTAATCCCATCGTCCCGCCGCGATCGGTCGCCGGGCGCTCATTGGTTGCCGTGATTGCGATCATGAGCTTTCTGGCCAGCCTGACAACCGGCGCCGTCTATCTGATCAATCAGTCTGCCAATGCCTGGTTTCAAAATATCGCCAGTGAAGTAACAGTTCAGGTGCGCCCCCTCGAAGGCAGCGATATCGATAAACGGGTCTCAGAGGTGACCTTCTTTCTGGCACGCCAATCGGGATTTGCCAATGTCCGTCCCATCAGCCTGGCAGAGACCGGGGCCTTGCTCGAACCTTGGCTTGGCAAAGGTGTCACCGCGCTTGGCAGCCTGCCCGTGCCACGGCTGATATCCATTGAGATCGACCGCCAAAATCCGCCCGATTTACAAGCCATCAGCCGTGAACTTCAACGCCGTTTCAAGGGGGTCACCCTGGATGATCACGGCCATTGGCAGGCGCAAATCCGCACGGTCACCAATTCGCTGGCATTAGGGGGAATAGCCGTGTTGATCTTGGTCGCCATCGCCACTATCGCGATGATTATTTCTGCGGCCCGCAGCGCCTTGTCCTCAAACCGGGACATTGTCGAAGTTTTGAACTTCGTTGGCGCCAACCACAGTTTCATCGTTCAAGAATTTGAGCGGCATTTTCTGGTGCTTGGGATCCGGGCCGGCTTTCTTGGCGCCTTTGCGGCCGGTTTGGTCTTCTTGATCATGCCCACGGTGATGCGCCTTTTGGGCGGGACCACGGTCACAGCCACCGAACTGCGGCGCATGGTTGGGACCGCAACCCTTGATCTGACCGGTTATGCGCTTTTAATGGGCGTGGTGTTGGGAGTAGCCGCAATCTGTATGCTGACATCCCATTACTGGGTCGATCATATTCTCAATTTCGAGGCCCGCAAGGCCAGACGATCCAATAGCGGCGTTGGCATGTTTGGCCGCATGGGCATTGACACCAATAGACGCTATGCGGCCACGCCAGTCGCACCAGGAAGACCGCCGGAGGGCGGCAAAGTGCTGATCGACATGGGGCGTTGGGTGAAAGCAGGGATTAAAACAGGAATTGCAGCTTTGGCGGTTGTCACACTTGGCTTTTTTGTTTTTGCGGTGTCGATTGAAAACCGTCCGCCAAGCGATTTGCCACGCGCCAATGGTATTGTGGTTCTCACCGGGGGGGGGCAACGGATCAGTGCCGCAATCGATCTGCTGGCCAAAGGGCGCGCCGAGCGGCTGTTGATCACAGGTGTGCATCCGACCACCAGCCGGCGCCTCTTGAGCCGCCTGATGCCCGCCAATGAGCGGCTTTTTGCCTGTTGTATCGATATTGACCGGCAAGCCTTGAACACCATCGGTAACGCCGTTGAAGCCCGAAATTGGGCGCAAAAGCGCGGTTTTCGCTCTCTGATCATTGTCACCAGCGGCTATCATATGCCACGTGCGCTTATCGAGCTGAAACGCACCATGCCCAACACTGTGCTTTACGCTTATCCCGTTGTCTCGAAACGGTTTACTGGCAAGCTTTGGTGGCTGAAACCTCAAAATCTGGTGCTGGTCGGCTCTGAATATCTCAAATTTCTCCCCGCTGTGATCAGATTTGGCGGTACCAGACTTTACGCCATGGCCGAGAGGCTGATAAACACCCCTCAATCGGCCGTGTCGCGTTGATCATCGACCGGTGAAAAGACCATGTCTTGTAGAGCCCAACCCGAAAAGCGGTAACCGGTTTTCGGGTAAACCAGTTTTCGGATAAATAAATTGTGCGGCAAAACAAATTTCTAAAGCGAAAACCCGATCGCATAGAGTCGCGATTTTGCTCTATGAAACTATCCATGAAAATCCAGCAGCCACGAATGCGAATTATTTTGCGCAAAGAAGGCACAATGAAAACCTTAAAAGGCATAACAAACATTTCTCTAGTTTTCCTTGAGCATTCTTGCCAAAAATTCCCTTTCATCGCGGTTTATCCGGTTTCATGGAGGAGCTCCTAGGATTACACCAGCAACCCCTGACCTTCATTCGTATGCCATCAGTTAACACAAAAAGTTCAAAGGGATACGAAAAGCTCGAGCCGTCAATGATAAATACCACCGGTATCATCTGTCTCTTATACACATCTGA
>WGBT01000265.1 GCA_015494185.1 Hyphomicrobiales bacterium
GTATACGAACGAAGATCGGGGGCTAGTATGACTGTAAAAGCAGAGGTGGGGATGGTGGGACAGTTGTGTAAAAGTCAGCATTTGCGCCCACAGAAATGTCAGTTCCGTCCTTACTTTCCATGATGAGACACTGGCATTTTCCCAATCTTTGTCAAGGGGAAAACCGCGACGCGGCGCTTGAAAGCGCCCTTGACAAAGTTTGGGAAAATGCAAAACCGCTCACCATGGAAAGTAAGGACAGGTTCGTGCCGGTAATAAGATGTAATACCGGCGGTATGTATCATTGACTTTTCCATGCTTTCCGTATCCCTTTGAATGTTCTGCATAAATTGAACGGTATACGAAGAAAGGTCAGGGACCGTTGGTATCAGGAGGGGCATATCAAGGGCCCATGGTCTTATATGTTCAGGTTCAATGTCGATTTTTACGGATAACACCAACGTCCTTGACCTTACTCACATACCGTATACCGTTCAATTTTGGGGAAACTTCAAAAAAATATGGCAAGCCTGCGCGGTCAATGAAAAAACAGCGTCCAGCCTATTGATAGATGGTTGAGGGAGAGAATGCGATACACAACAGCGGGGCTTATGGCGATTATCGGAACGGTCGTTTTCACGCCGCTTGAGGGGGCAAGCGCGGCCGAAATCCAATGGCGGTTGGAAAATCCGTTTCGCCTGTTCCTCGATCCCCAAGATACAGAGCTCCACCGCCAAACCTATCTAGCGCTGGGCGAGGAGGAACGCGCCAATCCAGTGCTGGCCGTGGAGCGGCGTTTGGCGGCCCGGTTTGCCAATGGTTGGGCCGCGCAAATCTATCAAAAGACCTGCTGGAATCCTCGGACCCATTCTTACAAGGCCTGTGATCGTCTTAAAGCCGGCTATATCGAACCGCGTTTTCATCCTATTGTAGCCCGGCTTGCGAATGCCTCTAAAGCTGATCAGGCAATTTGCCAGTGGCGGGTTATCCCCGCTCGAAAGGGGCGCGAAATGGCGAAAGCCGCGCTACGGTTGGCAGCCGAACAACCCTGTCACCGCAACGTCAAGCTGGATATTCCCTATCCCCATGGGGGTGTTTTGGAACTGCGCCGCGGCGGTGAAAGGATTGCAAGGCAAAAAATCAAGATCAAGGATATTTTTATTGTTGGCATTGGGGACAGTTTTGCCTCTGGCGAAGGCAATCCGGATGTGCCGGTGAAACTCAGTGACACCCGGACGGCGGATTATGGGATCGATCCCAAAGGCCGCCATTTGGCCCATTATCCGACGCGTGCGGGCAATTGGCGCGCGATTGGCGACGTGCAGTTTCGCCGCGCCCATGCGGGGTGGCTCAGCCGACCATGCCATCGCTCGCTTTATTCCTATCAGCTCCGTGCCGCCTTGCAGCTGGCGATCGAACAGCCCCAACGGGCGGTGACTTTCGTTGGCTTTGCTTGTGCGGGGTCTGAAATCACCAACGGGTTGTTTCGCCGTTTCAAAGGCACCGAATGGGACCGGAATCGCCCCAAACTTTCACAGATCAGTGCGGTTTCTGATGTCATTTGCGGCTCGCGCAAAGCGGTTGAAAAGGAATATCCGACCGCCTATGGCCAGGTTGGCCGTTTTCCGGAACTCAATGAATTGCTGTTGCTGAAATGTTATAAACCGGCCCGCAAGATCGATTTGCTGATGGTTTCGATTGGCGGCAATGATGTGGGGTTCACCCGGATATTGGCCAATGCGGTATTGTCCGAGCAGTCGCTTTTGCGGCAAGTGGGGGATTGGGCCGGTGTCTTTGCAAGGAAACGGGAACTGACGGCGCGGCTGAAACGAATCGAGCATGCTTATGCTGCGACCCGAAAAGCAGCGCATTATCTGTTTCAGATTCCCTGGCGGCAGGCGGACCGGGTGCTGATCACCGCCTATCCTTCGATCTCGTTTCAAGCCGATGGCCGCACTCCCTGTCAGGGTACGGCTGGCATGGAAGTTTATCCCGCCTTTTCGGCTGCAAAGGCGCGTTTGTCAGAAGGGGAAGCGTTTGGCAATGAATTATACCGCCTGATGCAACGCATCGCGCGGCGTTATCACTGGACTTTGGTTGATTCCCATCGTGAACAATTTCGCAGCCATGGCTATTGTGCCATCGATCCCGCCAAACCCAAGGATATGGCAGAAGAGCTTGGTTTTCCGCAATGGGATGGGAAGATGTGGAAGCCCTTCAAACCAACGGATTTTCGCCCCTATGCGTCGCGGCAACGCTGGTTCCGCACCCCCAATGATGCCTATCTGACGGTACATTTTCATGCCGAAGGGCCGATTGCGCGCAAAATTCTCAGCTATAAGCGAACGAGATGGGCGCAAGTGGTGTTGGCTGCAACCTATAGCGGTGCGTTTCATCCCACAGCCGAAGGCCATGCCGTCATTGCAGA
>WGBT01000266.1 GCA_015494185.1 Hyphomicrobiales bacterium
GCAGTGTTACAGCATGAAGCCTTCCGCAATGGCCTCACCCGGCTTGCAAATTTGACAAATACCCGGGTATTTTGTCAGCCTGTATCAAGCTTTGGTTTTTTACCCCACACAGGCCGCGCCAATCTTGATCCCTGGTTGAACTGGAAGGCCCTGCATTTCTCAAAGTCGGCAAAAGCCCCCCCCAATGATCTAAAAAATCTGTGGCGGGCTGTGGCTCTGCATCCCCAACTGATAGCTGATCCGAGTGAGGAGGCCGCCCGGGTACAGGCGACATGGCCTGACGATGACATCACAGCCTTGACAGCTCTTGAACAGCATTACCGGGCCAGCTGGTGGCCATTTCTGACGGCTGACCCATTTATCACCTGCGCAACAGGGCAAGCCGGTGCTTTGACGGTTTCCTTGAAATCACTCTTGGCCAGTTGCCAAATCTCCACCCCCCGCTGACAGCCCTGCCGCTGTTACAGGATAGACGGAAATGATTGATCTTCCTGGCAGCTTTTTGCCACTGACCAGAACAACATCTGCAGCTTGCCAAAACCCTCTCAAAGATTGAAGTACGCGGATGGGGCTGAAGCGTCATCCGTGTACTTCACAATCTTGAGAGGGCTTCTTATTCCATGTCGCATGATTTTTCCGCTGATATAAACACGGGCCAGAGTGATAGCGCTACTTCGAGTTGCACCCCACGTTTCATGCCGGAGGTCATCATATCTTCTTCGTCTTTTTGGCAGAACATAAGGTGCCGTCGATACGGCATGCGTTCCACAATAGAGCATAAGTCCTTCGAGCAGGAACCGGTCTTTTGATAAATTGTACGTACAAAACAAGATTCTAGAGCAGAAATCCGATTCTATTTGATCGGATTTTGCTCTAAGTCTTGGCCGGCTGCCCTGTCATAGACGACGGGCTCTTGTGGTTGCTGCAGTGACCGTTGCCGCCGGGCAGGGGCACACCCAACACACTTGGGGCAATCTCCATCTGGTCAAACCAGGTCGGGATCCGCCAAGCCCAGCTCCTTCCAGATTTCCCGCGCCATGCGTTCTGTACGCTCCTTAATGACCTCCGGTGTCCAAGCCTTGATGTGTTCGACGTCCTTCATCGTCTTGTACTTGTCGAATTGTCCTTCTCGGTCAAGAATCGGTTGCTTGACCGAGAAGTCGCTGTTTCCCATTTCGTCGTTCACTGGCGCGTCAACAACGCCCATATTGCCAATGGAGTTGTGAAGCACATAGCGGTCTTCGTCGTTACTGAAGTCTTTGCGCCATTGCGAGCTCAACGCTGGCTTGCCCGGCAGAATATGCTCAATACTGCCAGCCTTCAAATAGCTCGGCACCTGATTCTTTCTCCAAAGCAAGGACTCATACCAAAGCATTAAACTGCGCCGGACCTCGTAATTTTCGATCGGCAGGGACAGGGCCGCCTTGATGTCCCTCCTGACCTTTTCCGAGAAATCAAGTGGCCTCCCGCTCTTACCCTCCTCTGTAAAGGGCGTTATGGGGCTTTTGCGCATCGCCAACTTCAACGCTTTTAGAAAAGTATCCGCGCGGTTTTCCTCGCCAAACTCATAGATTGTAATGGTAGATTGTAATGGCCATGCAGCGCCTGTGGAGTTGCGCAAAACGCCCCAACGTCCTACCGTATTGTGCCCTTCTAGCCTTTTCCGTTCCCTTGAATGCCCTGTGCCGTTCCATCCAGTGCAGGGCCAGCGGCATCCAGTCCCGCCATTTAAAGAAGCTTAACCGCCAAATGTGATTGCCCAATGGATCGCCATGGGGATATTTGAGGTAGTCGACCAGTTTCGCCCACGCATCGGCGTAACTGGTCAGTACACCGAGCCAGGACAGAATCTCCCCCTTTGCCGCACGCCCCTCCAGATGATCTATCAAATCACCGAGGCAGTCAGCCCCCTGCGGCTGCCGCCGCTCGATCATGTCGCAGCAGATCAGAAATTCCTCAAACCGATCACCCACCTTGAGACGAACAGCATTCCACACGCCCTCTATTTGTTTTGCCTGTTCGTCATCCTGTGCCAGCGCAATGAGCTGTCCCTTGAACACCTCATCGCGCCGGAGCGGAAGCCCATAAAGGTTTGTCGCCACGAATGTGTGACGTGCCAGCCTCTTATCGGCGATCTCGATGACTGACACCTGAACATGGTCAAAGATAAACTTGGCAAAGGATTCCAACTGCTCAATGGGCCAGTTTTTCAAATGCCTTGCATATTCTCTCTGGACATCGAATATCCTTTTTCCAGAATCACTGTCTGGAGCACTCCTGAAATAGCGAACTTTTTTGGCTTCACCGGCCTTTTGGACCAGAGTGACGAGCGAACGGTCCTTGCCGGCATGCGTCAGCCGGAAATTCTGCCCGCCGTCTGTTATCACAGCTTCCAGGCGTTTCTTGACAGGCCCCTTCTTTAGAAGGTCCCTCAGAACGGCCAGCAGAATTGTCAATGTGGTAAGCCGCTGCAATCCATCAAAGATCTCATACTGCCCAGCTGCCACGGGCCGAAGAATGATTGCGCCGATGTAAAACACGGCCATGGCCTTCGGGGACACAGCCCCGGTTTCCGAGATTTCATCAGGCAAGCCAATCTCATCATCCTCGGCCAGCTCATCTTCCTGATCCTCAGGCAGGACATCGGAGCCGTCAATATCCGCAACACCATCATCATCGGCAAGTTGGAGGGCAGACATAGCATCAGTCAGTTCCCGCCGGAGGCGCTCGGATTGATCTATGGTCCACTGATAGTCACGTTGAACAGCCGCCGGCCGGAATTGGCCAGACAGAAAAAGCTCTTCGATCCCAACAACGCGGGAGCTGATCACGTTGTCAGGGCCGGTGTCATCCGTTTTTCTGCTAAACCATCCCATAACTGAAGAACTTCCCTGCTGATAATAACATTTCGTGTGCCAGTTGGCAGGAAGCCCAATATGAGCCTCTATGAATGGTTGTATGTGCCAGCCGAAACCGTTTGAAGCAATTGGGTCGTATCAAAATCAGAAATTGAAAGGCCATGTTCGCAAGGTTGCAGACTATGGCAGGGCTTATTCCATCGGCGGAATCGTCTCGAACAGAAACGGCGGCAGTGGCACACCACCTACCAGCACGCGGGCGGCAGCCTGGTGGTTGGGCATCTGCATCAGGTCCTGAGCCGAAAATCCGGGTGCAAACCAGTCTGCGAGTGCCGCGGCGTCGATGGCGCCCAGCCGGAAGGCGATGAGGTTGGCCGCGTTACCGAGAACACCACCGGAAGCATCGGCCCTGAATCCACGCCCGTCGATCTGACTGAGTGTCTGGTTTGCCAGCACCATGCGAAGGCCGTATTTGCGCACCTCGGCCATCATGTCCGCGAGCATGTCGGTGGCGTAGGTCTGAAACTCGTCCATATAGACATTGACGGGCCGGCGCTCCTTTTCCGGCAGGCGCGCTCGCGCCTGCGCCGCCATAGCTAGGCGGATCGACATCAGGCCTCCGGCAAATGCCGCATCCTTGGCTCCAACCTCACCCTTGGCGAGATTAATCAGGCAAATCTTGCCCTCGTTCATGATCCTATGGAAATCGAGGGAACTTTCACGCGCACCGAGTACTGGGGCCAGCAACGGACTACCAGTGATCTGCGTCAGCTTACTGACGATATAGGGCGCTATATTATTGATCGAGATTTCGTTGTAGCTGACATTCTCCGCCATTTTCCAGAACGCCTTGATTCGTTCATCGGCGCACTGCTCAAGAAGGTGACGGCGGAACGTGATTTTCCTGCCTCTCCTCCCTTTTCCCAGTTCGGGAGCGCCGAAGTCGTCAAGCAGGGGAAGGTTGGCAAACGGGTTGACAGGGGCGTTATCATCTTCAGGATCACGGGTGTCCCCCTGTTCTCCTTCGTCCTCGTCGGTGTCAAAAGAAACCCGTGTCTCGTCGAAGATGCGCTCGAAATCCATGATCGTTGCTTGGTTACCTTGCGCCGTCATCAGGAGCAGTAGAGCGTTGCGGAAATAGATCTCGAACATCGGCCCGAAGGCTTCCGGTACGTTCTGATAGAGC
>WGBT01000267.1 GCA_015494185.1 Hyphomicrobiales bacterium
CCGAATAACAGTTCCTCGGCCAAAGGTTTCTTCACATGCTCCTGGATCACCCGGCTCAACGGACGGGCGCCGAATTTCTCATCATAACCTTTACGCGCCAGCCAATCATTGGCGGCTTTCGACAGCTCGATGGTGACATTGCGTTCTGCCAATTGTGCTTCCAGTTGGAAGATGAATTTATCGACCACCTTACTGATCACTTTCGGCGGCAGATTGCCGAACGGAACCACCGCATCAAGACGATTGCGAAATTCCGGTGAAAACAAACGGTTGATCGCTTCCTGATCATCGCCTTCACGTTTCGCCCGGTTAAAGCCAAGCGGCGGCTTGGCCAAATCCGCAGCGCCCGCATTGGTGGTCATGATCAGAATGACATTGCGGAAATCAATCGTCTTGCCATTGTGATCGGTCAATTTGCCGTGATCCATCACCTGCAATAAAATATTGAATAGATCCGGATGGGCTTTTTCGATTTCATCAAGCAGCAGCACCGAATGGGGATGCTGATCCACACTATCGGTCAACAAACCACCCTGATCAAAACCAACATAGCCGGGAGGCGCCCCAATCAGCCGTGACACCGTGTGCCGTTCCATATATTCGGACATGTCGAACCGCAACAGCTCAACCCCAAGCAATGAGGCCAATTGCCGGGCAACCTCGGTCTTGCCAACCCCGGTGGGACCTGAGAACAAATAGCAGCCAATCGGTTTTTCTGGATCGCGCAGCCCCGCCCGGCTCAATTTTATGGCAGAGCCCAGCGCTTCAATGGCTTTGTCTTGGCCAAAGACCACACGTTTCAAATCACGTTCGATATGTTTGAGCACCGCGGCATCATCTTTGGAGACCGATTTGGGCGGGATCCGCGCCATTTTGGCAATGGTTGCTTCAACTTCCTTGACCCCGACAGTTTTCTTACGCTGATCTGGGGGAAGCAGCATCTGAGAAGCGCCGGTTTCGTCAATCACGTCAATGGCCTTATCCGGCAGTTTCCGATCATGGATATAGCGGGCCGACAGTTCCACGGCCGTTTCGATTGCCTTGGGGGTGAATTTAATGCGATGAAAATCCTCATAATAAGGCTTGAGCCCCTTAAGGATTTCCACGGCATCGGGAATGCTGGGCTCGGCGATATCGATTTTCTGGAAACGCCGGACCAAAGCCCGGTCTTTTTCAAAATGCTGCCGGTACTCTTTATAGGTGGTTGAGCCAATGCAGCGCAGCCCCCCCTGCTGCAAGGCTGGTTTCAATAAATTCGAGGCATCCATCGCCCCGCCTGAGGTCGCCCCCGCCCCGATCACGGTGTGAATTTCATCGATAAACAAAATCGCACCGGGGTAATCCTCGATTTCGCGCATCACCGCTTTCAAGCGCTCTTCAAAATCACCACGATAGCGGGTGCCCGCCAAAAGTGCGCCCATATCAAGGGCGAAGATCGTGTTGTCTTCGAGGATTTCAGGGACTTCGCCATGAACGATTTTGCGCGCCAGACCTTCGGCAAGGGCCGTCTTGCCAACCCCAGGATCACCCACAAAGAGCGGATTGTTTTTTTGCCGGCGGCACAAGACCTGAATGGTCCGTTCGATTTCTTTATCACGGCCAATCAATGGATCGATACGCCCCGAACGCGCCTTTTGGTTAAGATTGACGCAATAGGTCTCCAAGGCATCCGCACTGCGCCGTTTGCCATCCGCTTTCTCACTGCTGGCCGCATCCTCCTCAACGCCCCGTACTGAACGGGGCGTAGACAGGTCAGGCCGCTTGGCGATACCGTGGGACATATACTGTACGGCATCGAAGCGGGTCATATCCTGTTTGTGTAGAAAATAGGCCGCATGGCTTTCGCGTTCGGCAAAGATGGCAATGAGCACATTGGCGCCGGTCACCTCTTCCCGTCCTGAAGATTGAACATGAATGATGGCCCGGTGAATGACCCGCTGAAACCCGGTTGTCGGGGTGGCCTCGGTCCCCCCCTTAACCACGAGTGACGTCAGCTCGTTGTCCAGATAATGGGTGAGGTCGGCGCGCAATTCATCAAGATCGACATCACACGCCCGCATGACCGCGGCGGCATCGCGATCATCCAGCAACGCCAGCAACAGATGCTCCAGCGTGATATATTCATGGGCGCGTTCATTCGCGTAGCCCAGCGCCCGTTGCAGCACGTCTTCGAGATGGCTGGAGAATGATGGCATGGCTGGTCCTTCTTGTTGGTGTTGTCGTCAACTTCATATTTATGGCCTTATGGCATCAAATTCATAGCCTTATGGCCTCAAACGATCGCACAAACAATGGCACGATCGTTTATTTATTTATTTGCCCATGGTTTTATTCATTTATCTTCCATGGTTATTTTGACTTTTGCATGGTCATTCTTTTTCCATAGTGCATTGCAGCGGATGTTCGTTCTGCCGAGAAAATTTCATCACCTGCTCGACTTTGGTTTCAGCAACTTCATAGGTGTAAACCCCACACACTCCGACGCCTTTTTGGTGAACATGAAGCATGATCCGCTGCGCTTCTTCATGGTCTTTGCCAAAGAACCTCTCCAGCACATAGACCACAAATTCCATGGGCGTATAGTCGTCGTTGAGAAGGAGAACCTTATAAAGCCGCGGCTTTTTGGTTTTGGGGCGGGTTTTGGTGATCAGCCCCGTGCCGGTCTCACCGTCGCCCTCCCGGTCACCGGATCGGCCATCATCACCGCCTGTAAGACGCGGCATGATGCGATAACTTGTTGGATCATTGCTATCTACAGACAACACGGCTTCATGAGTTGCTGTGTTCATCAGGCCACCTTCCCCACTCTTTTCATTCATTTCGTTCACGGTATCATGCAAAGGCATAATCATTGTTCCGCCAATTGATTAACCCCAAAAATATGGTTTTTCTCTGATGCTTGATTTTTTGTAACCCTTTTAGTGCTTTTAATGCTCTCAGTGCTTGAGCTTTCTCATCTAAAATTTCTGATCTAAAAATAGATTATTCGCAAGC
>WGBT01000268.1 GCA_015494185.1 Hyphomicrobiales bacterium
GCCATCCTCCCAGAGCCATCGTCGCTCGCCCGGAAGGGGGGGAGGTGAGCGACGATGGCACCAAAAGGATGGCTTTAATGACTGCCGATCTGTGCAGAGTTTGTCTCAACTAACAGATTGTCTCAATATCTGTCTGAGCTTAATACAGAAATAGTGCGCCAGGCCCCCGGATGGCGCTCGCTCAATCCAAGTGATTAGAAATGAGTGATCGAATTGTGTGAGCCGGGGGGGCGGGCGTGTGGTTATTTTGTTTATGCAATTCCCTTAATTGAGAGCCTCGCCAGAAATCTTGACTGACGAGCGCAGCTCTTCAATGACGAGTATGAAGAATTAGCACCCGCGGAGAAAGGAATGCGCGCATGGCAGACGGCCTGACGAAAGAACGCGTTTTGGAAATGTTGCAAAAGGTCAAGGGACCAGACCAGACCAATGATATTGTTTCGCTGGGACTGGTTTCCGAGATCGTGATCAACAATGGCAAAGTCTATTTCTCGATCAGTGTCGAGCCTGGAAAGGCTCGGGAATTGGAACCGATGCGGGCTGCCGCAGAAGAGGTGGTCAAGCGCATTGATGGCGTGAAGTCGGTGATGGTGACGCTGACGGCGGATCGTGAGCCGGGCAGTGCCAGCAATGGCGCTGGACAGGCCTCGGGCGGGTCATGCCAGACCAAACCCGGTGGCGCCCCGGGCATGCCAGGCGGCAAGCTGGACCTGCCCAATATTGGTGCCATCATTGCTGTGGCCTCGGGGAAGGGCGGGGTCGGTAAATCCACGACCGCGATCAATTTGGCGCTGGCTTTCAAGGCCAATGGGCTGAAAACCGGCATTCTTGACGCCGATATTTATGGCCCTTCCCTGCCGCGTCTGGTCGGGCTTGGCGGCCAAAATCCCAAACAGGCGCCGGATGGTCAGAGCCTGGAGCCGATGCAAGCTTATGGCCTGGAAGTGATGTCGATCGGTTTTCTGGTGGAAGAAGATGCGCCGATGATCTGGCGGGGGCCAATGGTGATGTCCGCGCTCACCCAGATGTTGCAATATGTCACCTGGGGCGAGCTCGATGTGCTGGTGGTTGATATGCCGCCGGGCACCGGGGATGCGCAGTTGACCTTGTCGCAGGCGGTGCCGTTGGCCGGTGCGGTGATCGTCTCAACGCCGCAGGATCTGGCGCTCATCGATGCCCGTAAGGGGTTGAACATGTTCAGGCAGGTGCAGGTGCCTGTGCTTGGCATTATCGAAAATATGAGCTACTTCATCTGCCCCAGCTGTGGCGAACGTTCTGACATTTTTGGCCATGGCGGGGCCCGCGAAGAGGCGCAGAAGATCGACACTAACTTCCTTGGTGAAATCCCGCTCGAAATGAAAATCCGTGAGACCTCTGACGCTGGCAAGCCGATCGTGGCCACTGATCCCGACAGTCCGCATGCCCGGGCCTATCGGGATATCGCCAAAGCGGCTTGGGCGCAGATCGAAGCCAACCGTGAACGGGCCAAGCTCCGCACCCCGAAAATCGTCATGGAAAGCTAGCTGGCGGCGAATATAGGGCTTTGAGCCCGTCATTCTGGGGTCGCAGGCGCGTGTGATCGTAAAAGTGTGACAAAGTGCGGCAGTTTTTTTGCCGCACTTTTTTTGTGAAGAAGGGGGAAGAGGAGCGCGAAATATTGCATATTGCCAAGTCGCCAAGTCCAATAAATAGGAAAACGGCTCCAGAAACCTTATTCTTTATTCGTATACCGTTCAATTTACCTAAGACTTCAAAAGGATACGGAAAGCATGAGCGGTCGATGATAAAGACCGCTGGTATAACAGATGTCACAAAAGCGCAAACAAGCTCGTATTACGGCCCCGGAGATTCAGGCGCGGAAGAATGCCCGTCCGATTGTCGCTCTTACAGCCTATCATGCCCACACGGCGCGGCTGATCGAACCCCATGTCGATCTGTTGCTGGTTGGCGACAGTCTTGGCATGGTGATGCATGGCATGGAAACCACCCTGCCGGTTTCGCTGGAGCTCATGATCATGCACGGGGCGGCGGTGGTTCGGGGGACGAGCCGGGCGCTCGTGGTTGTCGATATGCCGTTTGGCAGCTATGAAGAGAGCCCGCAACAGGCGTTTCGCAATGCGGTTCGCATCATCAAGGAAACCGGCTGCACGGCAGTCAAGCTTGAAGGCGGCCAGCGGATGGCCGAAACCATCCATTTTTTGACGGCGCGCGGCATTCCTGTTATGGCCCATATTGGTTTGACGCCGCAATCGGTCAACACCATGGGCGGCTACCGTGTGGCGGGCCGTGAATATGACGAGTGGGAGGCTTTGGAGCAAGATGCCCTGGCGGTGGCTAAGGCAGGGGCGTTCAGTGTGGTTCTGGAAGGCATGGCAGAGCCCTTGGCGGCACGGTTGACCAAGATGATCTCCATTCCAACGATTGGAATTGGCGCATCAGCGGCTTGTGATGGCCAGATTTTGGTGCTCGAGGATATGTTGGGGCTCAATCCGGCACCGGCGAAATTCGTTCGCGAATTTGCCAATCTGGGGGCGGTGATTGCAAGTGCTGCTGAAGCCTATGCCGAGGCGGTGCGGAGCCGCAGCTTTCCCAGCCGGGAACATACCTATGGGATGAAACGGCAAGCAACCGTCCCAAAGGGGCGGAAAACGGATGGGGATGGGTCATGAGGGGATGAACGAGCACAATAAGATCAATGAGATAATGGGGAGCGCCCTTTCATAGCGCTCTTTCATGATGTTTGCCCTTTTCAAGACCGCGATCAGATGGAATGACAAAAGATGAGCGATCCAGAAATTTTTCGTGAGATTGATGAAGAAATCCGCCGCGAACAGCTGAAGGCCCTGTGGGACCGGTTTGCCCCCTATATCATCGGGGCGGCGGCCGCCCTTGTTCTCATTGTCGGGGGGCATCAATATTGGCGCTATTGGCAAGCCACTTCAGCCGCCCAGGATGGGGCCCGTTTCGAAAAAGCGATGAACGAACTCAGGAAAGGCCAAACCGAGACGGCGGAAACACTGTTGAAGAAGTTGAGCCGTCATGGCACGGCGGGTTATGACGATCTGGCCCGCCTCAATCTGGCCGGGCTTGAGGCCAAAGCGGGAAAAGTTGACGAAGCCGTTGCGCATTTCGACCGGATCGCGCATGATTCATCTGTTGATCCCGTGTTGAGAGATTATGCCCGGTTGCGGGCGGCGATGTTGCGTGTGGATAAGGCCGACAGTGGGGAAATGCGCCGCAGATTAACGCCGATAATCGACAGCAAGACCCGTGCTTGGCGTTATGCTGCGATCGAGCTGCTTGGCGCAAGTTACTATAAAGACGGCAAATTGGATCAGGCGGAGACGCTCTTGACCAAAGTCGTGCTGGCAGCAGATGCACCGGCGGATTTACGCAAACGTGTCGATATTTTGTTGCAAATGATCACCGCGGCCAAAAATGAGCAGGAAATGGCAGCAGTCATGAAGCCGGAAACACCTGATGGCAAGCCAGCCAAGGCGGCGGCGACAAATTAGAAGGGCAGGTGGTTTGTTACAATTTATCACGGGTGTTCTTGTCGAGGGTGTTCCGGGGGGCGGTTTTACTGGATCCAAGTGCACAGCGATCAAAAAGAAGCAACCGGCCGGTCATAAAGTTGCATTTTTTGGGAGATAGAGTCCCGGCCATAGGCACAGAAGAGGTCTGGATTTGATGATGAAATCACAGCGATGGCTGTTTGTCTCTGGTTTTGTCTTTGGCAATACGGGGCGGCCAATCAAAACATATCGCTCGGTTTCGCCTCGGCAGGGGCGCCGGGCCATGGCGGTTGCAGTGTTGATGGGAGTTGCTGCAGGTTTGACGGGATGTGGCACCCTTGGGGGGGGTGGTTTTGGTCTCTCGGCGCTCACAGAAGCCTTCAAGAAGAAGAAACCGCCGATCCCGGGGGAGCGGATTGCCGTCTTGAAACCGGAAAATCAGGTGACAATCGATGCCGCTTCAGCGCGCATTTCGCTGCGCATTCCGCCACCGCAGCCAAACCACAATTGGAGCCAGCCGGGGGGTGTGCCCACCAATGCTTTTGGTCACCTCGCCTTTAGTGGGACACTTCGTGAGCTCTGGCGCAAATCGGCCGGCAGCGGTTCTTCATCACGCGGACGCCTTACGGGAAGTCCCATTGTCCATAACGGAAAGATTTATGTGCTTGATACTGAAGCTCATGTCAGTGCCTTTTCGGCAAGCAGTGGAGCACAACTTTGGAAGGTCAATCTGACGCCGGAGGGGGAGCAACCCGGTGAAGGTTTTGGCGGCGGGCTTGCGGCACAAGGCGATACGGTTTATGCCGCGACGGGATTTGGCACGGTGGTGGCGCTGGCCGCCTCGACGGGGGCGAAAAAATGGACCAAGGTGCTGGGGGTTCCGATCCGCAATTCACTCACGGTTGCAAATGGCAAAATCTTTCTGTTAACCACAGAGGGGCGGTTTTATTGTTTGGATGCCCGCAATGGGGATGAAGTGTGGAGCTATCGGGGGCTGCCGGAAAAGGCGACCTTGATGTCGAACACCAGCCCGGCGGTTTTTGGGAAAACCGTGATTGCGCCTTTTGCCTCAGGTGATGTGATTGCGTTTGACGTGGCAAATGGTCAACCCAAATGGTCGGAATCGCTGGTTCGCGGGCGGACACGTTCCCCACTGAATGCGCTCAACAATCCCTCACGGCCGGTGGTTGCCGATGGTGTTCTTTATGCGATTGGTCATTCCGGCCGGATGATTGCAACCCGGGTCAAAGATGGGCAACGGCTCTGGCAGCATAATATTGCCGGCGTGCAGATGCCTTGGGTTGCCGGCAATGCGGTCTATATCGTCGATGTCACCGGCCAAGCCATGGCCTTGTCACAAAAAGACGGCAGTGTGATCTGGGTTGCCAAGCTGCCCAAAGCGAAAGTTTGGAATGGCCCGGTGATGGCGGGGGGCAAGTTGTGGCTCGTCTCTTCCAAGGGCTTGCTCGTTGGGCTGGATCCGCGAACGGGGGTGATCAAGAGCAAACGCGATCTTGGCGAAAGTATCTTTATTGCCCCTATCGTGGTGGCAGGTCGCATGTATATATTGACCGATGATGCCGATTTGATCGTCTTGAATTAACGGTCACGGGCGTTGCGAATACTGATCAGAAAATGGATTGTAAAAGTCTACACTCAGACACAGTGTCAGATCCGTCCTTGCATTCCATGGTGAGAGACTGGCATTTTCATGAAGTTTGTCAGGGATGAAATCGCTTCGCGGCCGCCACAAGCGAACGTGGAGTGCGGTGAGGCCACCGAGGCTTCTTGGCACGACAGGGGCCTAAAACAAGCGAACGTGGAGTGACGGGAGCCTCGCAGGTGACCGGCACGACAGGGGCCTAAAACAAGCGAACGTGGAGTAACGGGAGCCTCGCAGGCGACCGGGCACGACAGGGGCCTAAAAATGCCGGTCCTTGACAAACTTGTCGAAAATGCAAAACCGCTTACCATGGAATATAAGGACAGGTGCAGGCCTTAAAGGTGTTGTCAAACCTGGCACTGTCTGTCAGATCAAGTGCAGATTTTTACAAATGAATTGAAATTCAACCTCCTAAAAGAGAGCCATGTTTACCATCGCCATTGCGGGACGGCCCAATGTGGGCAAATCGACACTGTTCAACCGTTTGGCGGGGAAGCGGCTGGCTTTGGTGGATGATCAACCAGGGCTGACCCGTGACCGCCGTGAGGCGGAGATGCGCCTTGGCGATGGGCGGGTACGGATTGTTGACACGGCGGGGCTTGAAGAGGCGAGTGCGGGAAGCATTGCGGATCGGATGCGGGCTCAATCTGAAGCTGCGATAGGTGAGGCGGATTTGATCCTGTTCGTGATTGACGCCCGTGTTGGGGTGACGCCATCGGATGAGCGGTTTGCCGAAGTGATTCGCCGCACCAATCGTCCGGTCATTGTCATTGCCAATAAGGCTGAAGGGCAAAAGGGGACATCGGGATTTTACGAAGCCTTTGCCCTGGGGCTTGGGGAGCCTGTTGCGGTTTCTGCGGAACATGGTGATGGGATTGGCGAGCTTCTGGCGCAGCTTGCCGTTTATGTGGAAGAGGCTGGCTATCACTCTGTTCCCGCAACCGAAAATGAGGAGACAAACGCAGCAGCAGAAAAAGCGCTCAAAATTGCAATCATTGGCCGCCCCAATGTGGGCAAATCGACGTTGGTCAATTATCTGCTTGGCGAGGATCGTATGATCACTGGTCCTGAAGCCGGGCTCACCCGCGATGCGATTGCTAGCGATTTGCTATGGCAGGGGCGCGCCGTGAGGCTGTTCGATACGGCGGGGCTGCGGAAAAAATCCCGCATTTCCCAAAAGGCGGAGCAGCTTTCGGTTGGCGATGCCTTGCGCGCGATTCGATTTGCCGAAGTCGTGGTGCTGCTTTTGGATGCGCAATGCCCCTTTGAAAAGCAAGACTTGGCCTTGGCCGATTTAGTGGTCGAGGAGGGGCGGGCGCTGGTCATTGGCGTCAATAAATGGGATCTTGTCGATCACAAACAGGCCATGCTTAAGAGCTTGAAAGAAAAGGCCGAACGGCTTTTGCCGCAAATCCGCGGCGTGCCTTTGGTCACTCTATCCGCAGAGCAGGGCAGTGGGGCGAGGCGTTTGATGAAGGCGGTGTTCGATCTTGAGACGCTATGGAACAGCCGGGTGCCGACCGCCAAACTGAACGCTTTTCTGGCCGATATGGAGGCCAGGCATACGCCTCCGGCGGTCAAAGGGCGGCCGATCCGGCTGCGTTATATGACCCAGGTCAGCAGCCGCCCTCCGACATTCGTTCTATTTTGTTCAAGACCCAAGGAATTGCCGGTTTCCTATCAGCGTTATCTGATCAATGGCTTGCGCGAGGCTTTCAATCTGCCGGGTGTCCCGATCCGCCTGCATTTACGAAAACCCCACAACCCTTATGTGTAAATGTATAAAAATCGCCCTTGATCTGACCGGCTGTGAACAGCTCATAACGGCGGTATTGTCCGTAAGGGGCTTGAGATTATTGGCGACTATTGAAAAATCGGCATTGCCCCATAAGAGGCACTGGGCTGGAGCAAGCAAAGCGCTTGTTCCAGCCCCATGTTCTTATTGATATACCGTCCTATTCACGTAAAATTTACAATAGGATACGGAAAGCATGGAAAGGTCAAGGATAAAGACCTTCGGTCTTATTCTCCAAATTCCCCAAAGGCTTCTTGCATGATGTCGCTATTGCTCATCATACCACCATTATTGCCCATCATACTACCACTGCCCATCA
>WGBT01000269.1 GCA_015494185.1 Hyphomicrobiales bacterium
AAACCTAAAAGAGCATCCCGGAAAATACGGTTGGCAATGCGCCGTAAGGCAAAATATCCAAAATTTGTCGGCCGTGGGAAGCGCAACTTGATGGCTGTTTTGGCGCGGGTCAAACCAAAGGGATTACCACTTAAATTGGCGGCAGCTGTCGTTACTGTTGAAAGTGGCTGGCGTGTGCATGCAACAGGAGCTGCAGGAGAGCGAGGTTTGATGCAACTCATGCCGGCAACGGCCCGGCGGATGGGAGCTCGCGGCAACCTGTATCATCCGGTCGTTAATCTACGTGCTGGAACCAAATATTTGCATTATTGCTATCGTCGGGCCAGAGGGAATGTTGCAGCGACAATTGGTTGCTATAATCGCGGTCCGGCCCGGATGTGGCAATGGGCGAATAATTCAATCACGCGCCGCTATGTTGCCAAGGTACATCGGATGATGGGACGACGTTCCTAAATCTCTTATTCTGATTTCTGATAAATTTCAAGTTTTATAAGGTCCACTCGTATTCTTCAAGAGTGGGCCTTTTTTCATGAGCGCTTTTGTCTTTTTTTAGCGGGGGAGAAAAATTTCATCTTTTAATTGAAAGACGCAATAAGTTTCCTTGGTTTATCTTATATCAGCAGTTCCTATTCCTGCATCATATAACGTTCGATTCGCGTTATGTAAAATCTGCAAAGGGATACGGAAAGCATGGAAAGGTCAATGATAAATGCTTCCTCTATTGGAACACGTTTCGTCTTAATGAACTTAATGCAAAACAGGATTTAAGTGTTTCTTTTTTCTGACCGTTCTATACGCAAAACCAGGGGATCTTTGTTGGCCATGGGCATGATGTAACACCACTTAGGATTACTAAAGTTAAACTTGTGTTAAGATTTAGATGGGATGATTATCAACCAAGCTATGCTGTATTCATTTTTCGGGGGAGCGAGCGTCCGGTATTCGCCGAAGAAATAGTTTCAGAAGATGTGAAGCCAGGAGGGAAAAATGACGAAAATCATTCGGTTTACAACCGCTGAATGGAAAGCGCGTCAGAGATCGCGTTCAACCAGTCGTTCATATCCTATTGATGCAAGAACATCAAATATCATCATTTTTCCGGGCGTTAGAGTAGAATATCATGATCCTAGCTGGGAAATGGATCATTCCGAAGATCAAATTGAGAAAAGAGTATCTCGTCGCTTACGGTTTTATCCTGCATCTGGAGAGCGACAGGAATAGTCTAACTAAAGTAAGCTAGAACAGATAAGGATACTGGGGCGATTTAATTTTTAAAGGTTTAGACTTAATCTAACAGACAGTGCTCGATTTTTTGGGTCGATTTTGGCGTTCCGTGATGAGACTCTGGATGAGACACTGTCTGTGTGGTGAAGCGTCAAATTTTCCATTTTATTCACGTTGTTCATTTTGGACTTTAGCCTACCCAAGTTTGAGACGTTCCACCATGTTATTGGATCGTTGTAGTCGTATCTGTTGATTGCTGAAGATTGCAACTTGCATTTTTCAGGCTTTGCTCTGCACGTTCAGCAAATGCATCCCCTAATAATGGGGCACGTATCATAATGATTCCTTGTTTGTCCAAGGCGTTGACTTTTATAAGATCGTCTCCAGTTTCCTCATTTTTGGAAGGCGCCGTTCCCAAAAACACACCTTTAGATTTTGTTTTTGCGGTAAGAAGAAGCTCGACCTGAGATCTGCGAATATCACTGCCGTTGATCATGTAATAATTCTGACCATATCTGGTATAAATAGCAATCGACCAATAATCATCAAGTAGATCGGCCTGAATGAGCAAATCACCCTGGCTAAGGTCATATAGACAGACAGCATAACGTATGTCGGTTGTCATATACGGCAAGGGCATAGGATTGCTCGAAGAGGAAGTGAACGCGACAAGACGGTTTGTTGGGAGGTTGAGTTGATTCTTGCTATTGAGCCGATGCCAAGCATCGTGATCAGAAAGATAGGGCAAACTCATAATCACCGTGATATGGATGATGCCGCCAAAGAAGATGGCCATGATGGCCCAAAAGAGCGCAGAGTTGATTCCCCAATTGAGCACATGGCGTATTGCGAGACGCAGGATGCGTCGAAGATAGGATCTTATTGACATGAAATTCTCTCAATAACGGGGAGGTTTTTCTCAATTAAGTTTTCCGCCTGAGCATCATCGGCTTTTTGTGGCCCAAAAATTCGCATGACGAGGCTGTTTTCATCCCCTTTAGTAAGGGGAAGCCAGTTGCCCGAGTGGACTTTTTGGGATAACCAAATTGTGAAAGTACCGTCTATTTTTCTGAGAGTATTGGCGCTATTAAAGGCGTAACGTTTTGCTTTATTTTCTATTATATGTCCTTTTTCATCAAATAGACCAAGACTCCACCAGTCCGCTGCAATTGGTTTTCCTGTCAATTTGTAGGTGCAATTTGCTGAAATTTTACGATTCTTGGAATCGGTTTTGGCAATATAATAAAGTGCGTGTGTTGAAGTCATCGGAAGCCAGCCAGAACGGGATACAAAAGCATTTGTATATGGATCTGAACCAACCTTGCCGGCTTCATACCAAATTTTCCAAGGTCCTACCTGCCGTGTTGTGATCGGCAAGCCTTTTTCAAGGGTATACCAAGCCGTTCCCAGTCCAATTGTCATTGATAGAGCAAGAAATAATATCAAGTTTGCAAAGAAGGCCAATGTATTATCTCACCATATTTTCCGATCATTAGAGCACAGTCCGAAACGCGGGAACCTGTTTTTGAATAATTTGTGCAGCAAAACAAGATTCTAGAGCGGAAATACGATTCTCATGTGATCGGATTTTGCTCTAGACAAAATACAAAATTTTGCAAGCACACGTCTCTGCTCTTCGATTTATGATTTCCAAACTTTTTATTCGGCGAAATCGTTTCTCATTCCAGCTAAAACAGCCAAGAGAATTATATTCAAAACTTTCAAATCGTTGCATTGACCAAAAGGTTCAGCATTGACCAAAAGGTTCAATTTTTGAATTCATCTATTGAGTGTTTTTTGGTGGATATCTGCACGATCGCCGGGCTTGCCAATTGGACTTAAAGGTGTGGCTTTTCGCAGAAGCTTTGCCAAGTCCTTAAGAAGGCGCCGTGTCCGTTTGGACATCGAACGGGCGTCAGAAGGACTATATTGGCCAAGTGAGCGGTTTAATGCTCGTGCTTGAGCAATGCGCCGCATCTCTTCAACCTGTCTTGGATGTAAGGGCAAACCGGGAATTTTTGGAATATTCATCGACGCGTGGGCCACCGACATAAAGGCATTCCATGTCATCGCAGGCAAACTTCCCCCCGTAACACGATTGGTTGGCGAAAAGTCAGTGTTGCCATACCACACCCCCGCCACATATTGCCCCGTAAAGCCGACAAACCAAGCATCTTTATAACCTGAGGTCGTTCCGGTCTTGCCGGCGGTGGTGGTGAAGTCCAACTGTCCGTAACGTCTTGCGGTTCCCCGCGTTGTGACTTGCCCTAACATGTAATTCATATCAGCGGCAACTTTCTCACTGAAAACGCGTTTCGGTGGAGGCTCGTCTTCTTCACGGTTATAAATGACGGTTTTTTCTGCATTATCAGCACGGATTTCTGTAATTCCGTATGGCTTTGCCCGAAGTCCTCCATTTAGAAAAGTGGCATAACCGGCGGTATGTTGCAGCACTGTCACCCCTTGGTCCCCCAGCGCCATGGAGCAGCTTTTTTTGATGTGCCCCAGTCCTAATTTTTTCAGGTTTTCAAGGACCTTATCGCGCCCATATTTGAGGGATAATTTTACGGGAACCGTATTTACAGACTTTGCCACGGCCATCCACATCGGCATCCATCCACGATAACCGCCAGAATAGTTTTTCGGTGACCAATAACGCGATCCGTTACGGCAAGAAACCGGGCCGTCTAAAACGCGAGTATGAGGCGTAAGCCCATGTTGTAAGGCGGTGGCATAAACATAGGGTTTGAATGATGAACCGGGTTGCCGAAGTCCGTTGGTGGCAATGTTGAATTTTCCGACCTTGGGATCCCCATAATCACGGCCTCCAACAATGGCCCGAACAGCCCCGTCTTTTTCCATCACCACCATCGCGGCTTGGTCGACGCGGCGAGACCGCCGGTGTTTGCGCAGCACATTGGCAACCGCTTCCTCAGCGATTTTCTGCAAATTCATATCAATTGTGGTTTGGGCGGTAAGGACATATTCGTCGCTACTATACTTAGCTGCTAATCGTTTGACTTCTTCAAAGGCCCAATCCAAGAAGTAATCTGGGCTTTTTTGCTTGTTGCGGACAATATGTTGAGCGGGATTGAGCCGTGCGCCATGCACCTGCCCTTCGGTCAGAAAACCAGCTTCAACCATGTTGTCCAAAACTTCATTGGCGCGTTTACGGGCAGCTGCAATATCATTGTGCGGCGCATATTTCGTCGGCGCCTTGAAGAGACCTGCGAGCATGGCGGCTTCCGACAAGGTGATGGAACGGACTGATTTTCCAAAATAAAATTGCGAGGCCGCCTCAACACCAAAGGCCCCGCCCCCCATATAAGCGCGATCGAAATAGTATTTCAGAATTTCATCCTTGGTCAGGCGGGCTTCCAACCAGAAGGAAATGAAGGCTTCTTTGATTTTCCTCTCAAGGGTCTGCTCGGGTGTTAGAAACAGGTTTTTAGCCAATTGTTGGGTTATGGAACTGCCCCCCTGCAGTCCCTTTTTGCCGCTGAGGTTTTCCGCCAGAGCTCGGATCAAGCCAATGATATCGATTCCAAAATGATCATAAAAGCGGCGGTCCTCGGTGGCCAAAGTAGCCTTGATCATGACATCGGGAATTTCCTTGAGCGGAACACTTTCGTCGCGAAAATTCCCCCGTTTGCCAATTTCATTCCCATAACGATCTAGAAAAGTAACCGAATATTCGCCTGCCGTTCGCCAATTTTTGTCGGTTTCTTCGATGGAGGGAATGGCAAGCGCAAGCATCAAAGCAAAGCCAGCTGTGGTCAAGGTGGCGCCTTCTGAAAGGATCTCGGCGATGCCTTTCTTGTAACCTGTCACATGGAAACGGCCGAAAAAGCTGGAATAGGTACTATACCAGTTGCGCAGAGTCGTGTAAAACTCGTACAAACTGGAATCCAGCCAGGCATCAAGCCGTAACCATTCGCCAGACCAAATTCTATCTTGACTTTTCCGATCCCATTCGTCGCGCAATTTCCTCAACCTCGTTCTTCTATTCTAGAAGGCATGAGATCCCAAGTCCCTCAAACTGTCAATAGGCTATTTTGCCGGATCCCCGTATCTCTTCGCAAGAGTCATTTCTCCTGACCGCCGCTTGGATCATTATAGCTGAAAAACTATTATAACCAAAGTACCAAGATGTGTTAAAGCTATTTGCCACCTGTTATCAATCTACGCCTTGTACCGTCTTGTGGTGGTGTCACTCATTCTGATTTCAGGATATGCCAACAAAGGCAGGGAGAACAATGTTTTTGGGTCAACAGCCAATACTTTTCCTCCTTAGGATGATGTGCCGATGCTCAGAAGACCTTACATGTCGAATATTTTACTGGAAAATTATGAACAGCTAGTTGTTAAGAAACCTCTGAATAAATTGCTATCCCACCGCTGCGTTCTGCTAATTGCCGATGGTCGCCGTGGAAAATGAGCGGGAAGCCAAGGGGCGGCGGTGAGTTCAGCAATTTCTTCAGATGTTTCCCTCAATAGAGGCCTCCCTGTGGCAGCCTTGGAAAGACTTGATGTGGTTAGGGATAAGCTACTGTAAGCTACTGAAAGTGAAGAAAAAGAGGGATTAAAAGAAAAAATTTAGAGGGAGCGATAGCAAGGCGAGGCTTTGCAGAAACAGCTCGCTTATTGGCGTTCGTTGTAAAATTGGGTGGCCCGGTCTGATGTTGGCTTCGGTTTTGGCTGGGAGGCTGGAGCGTTATCCGAAACTTGTCATCAGGACCGGACCTCAAGAACAGTTTTAGAAGACCAATTCATTGCGGCTTCATTGCGGCGCGCCGATGACTAAATTAGGGTATTCTACTTATCCTAAAGGCAATCTGGACACGGCATCCGCACAGCTCCCCACTCTCCCCAACAGAGCCTGCCTTCCCATCCTCATGCCCCCCTGTTCGCTCTAACCGCAGGTCGGATCAAGGCTCAAGACAAAAATCCAAATTGCAAGCCCCCAAATGGCAGCCTGTGAAGGAGGGTGACCCGGTCTGATGTCGGCTTCGGGCTGGCTGGGAGGCTGGAGCTTATCCGAAACTTATCATCAGAGCCGGGTCGCAAGCAGGTGGCTCAACGGTTAAGAGGCATTCAAATCCCGCCCCTCCCTTGGGCCACACTAAACATATAGTATACGAAAAATACGTTTCAAGCCAAGCCTATTCTTAACAATTTAGCAGCCAAAGGTATAAAAATCCTTTCCAATTTAGTTGTCAACAGGATAACAGCCCAACTTGGAGAGTGCAACGGTCTATCCTGTGCGGGGAGTGGACGCAGCCCTTGCATCTATGGCCGTTTTTTGGCGAAAATTGAAAGGTTTGCCTTAGATAATTGTGTTCTAAACCTCTCCCAAGCCTGCTAAGCCAAGAACAAGGCCTGGAATGAAGCCAACCAAATCGATAAGATGTTGTTTTTTACTTATCAGAAAAAATGATGGGAGATAATTTCTCTGCAATATAATGGGATCCAGGCACGGAAAAGTGATCGTCATCTCTATATAGGATGTTACCATTTTTCTGAAAGTAACATTCTTTATCGTCACACAGGAATGGCGTGACAGATATGACACTAATTTTCGGAAACATGGAGGCCGCTTTTCGTACGATTTTTCGATAATTCTTCATTCTCAAATCATAGAGTTCTCTGCTTATTTTTCTTCCATATGAGGAGAAATCAAAGTAATCAAACGGCCGTTTAATGGCTGTCTTTGGATTAAAGTCCAATTCAGGATTCTCAAGTATATAATAGACGCGCTTAACATGGCCGGTTTTGTTCAGAAGATGGAATGTTTTATTAAATCCTTC
>WGBT01000270.1 GCA_015494185.1 Hyphomicrobiales bacterium
GTCTTAGCCCCCGCGCTGTGATCAATCAGCGTCGGCAACGCCTGAAGCAACTCGAAAAGGCCTTGGAGCAACAAAAACACAAGCTTCCAAGTGCAGAGTATCGGCGCCGCAAAATGGCCCTTAAAAGCCAATGGGACACCCTTGATCAACTGACCAGGAAGCCGGGGTTGATCGGCCGTGTGATGAAATCACGGAAACGGCCGCCGGTCTATCGGATTGAACGGCAGCAAAGGGACGGCAAAGTCTTCACCAAAGTTCTTCCGGTCAAGATCAGCCGCTCGGCTGATCTGGAACAGCAAATCACTGAAATCGAGGCGCTGCCGACTGCCGCCACTGCAAAGAAACCGGTTTCTGGAATCGCCGGGAAATCCTCACCGGGATCGTCCCCAACGGGGTCTGAAACAACACCAGGTCCCAGCGCGCCGGTCAGGCGGGGAGGTGCTTCGCAGCCTACAGATGATATGTTGCTGGCGGGTGTTCCCCAGGCTGTCACCAGCGCCGGGGCGGAGACGGAACAAAATCAGACCTATAAGATTGTTCGGGTTTTTTATGGCACCGACCGCAACGACAAGGGGCCCAGTGCCGGCATTCACCGCTATGGCACCCAGCGCAATTATGATCAAGACAAACCCTTTGCCTATGGGGTGGCGGATGTTTCCATCCCGCGTCATCATGAGCCCGGCGAGCTGGAATCACCCTCCATTTTCCGGCTGGAGATCCGCTGGAATCCTGAGCGCCATGTGACCCTGCTCAATGTCGATCGCTTAGAGAAAGATGTGTTTATCCAACAATTACGGGACCGGGTGCAAAGCTCAGCGGACAAAGAAGCCTTCATTTTCGTTCATGGCTACAATGTGGATTTTGAATATGCGGCCCGGCGCACCGCACAGATCGCCCATGATTTACGTTTTGATGGCGCGCCGATCTTCTACAGCTGGCCATCACGCGCCAGTAAATGGGCTTATACGGCCGATGAAACCAATGTGAAATGGGGGACTGCCAATCTCAAACGGTTCATCATCGACGTGGTGCGCCGCACCGGGGCCAACCGTGTTCACCTGATTGGCCACAGCATGGGCACCCGGGCGCTGACAGAGGCTTTGATTGCGGTCAAGAAAGAATTGACCGCGAAGGAAAATGCCGTTTTGCGGGAGATTATTCTTGCCGCTCCTGATATCGATGCCGATGTTTTCGTGCGCGATATCGTGCCGGCCATGCGGGATGAGAACCGGCGGATCACCATGTATGCCTCATCCAATGATACGGCGCTGAAAATTTCCAAACAAGTGCACGGCAACAACCGGGCGGGAGATTTATCGGCTTTGCAATTCATTCCGGAAGGCATTGATGTGATCGATGCCTCTGCGGTGAAAACCTCATTTTTGGGGCACAGTTTCTTTGCCGACAATGACTCAATCCTTGCCGATATCCGGAATTTCATCATTGAGAAAAAGGATTTGGCGCAGCGTTTCTATCTCAAGAAGATCGTCAAACCTTTTGGCACCTATTGGCTGTTTCAAAACCTCAATAAGATGTAAGATCAAGGGATCTCATTTATAAGGCTTTCTCTCCCCTCCGCCCCTTGCCAACCGCCACAGGGTGCCCCAATATGAAGATTGGCAGAAGATGGAGGGGGAACAGATGCAGTTATAGAGGTTGCCCAAGTCTATCCTTGCGCCAAAGACATGGACCAGATCCGTCCTTACTTTCCATGGTGAGCGTTTTTGCATTTTCTCAACCTTTGTCAAGGGTTGAAACCGCTTCGCGGCGCTTAAAAGCGCCCTTGACAAAGGTTGAGAAAATGCCAGGCTCTCATCATGGAAAGTAAGGACAGGTTTGGGCTTGAGCTGTGTGCGGTAAGGCGGTCATTTGTCCGTTGGAAGCAAACGTTAATCCTATAGCGCTGGCCCTGACCTTCATTTGTATCCTTCCCCCAATTCACATAAAAACTGCAAAAGCATACGGAAAAGGGCAAGTGGGAAGGGCGTTTCTCGCTACTTATGCCCTATGCTTTGAAACCTTTGTCGATAAACCAGTTGCGGATGGCATTTTGCTCGGCCTCGCCAAGAACAAGCGCTTGTTTGCTGCGGCGGATCAAGAAATCGTCAGCGGTTTTGGCTTCCTCGATTTCGGTGGCGTAGTAAAGCTCGATTTCGTAAATGCCGGGGGCGATTTCTTCGCCAGGCCCTCCAGAGCCTCCTCCCAAGCCTGTGAGTTGTTCAAAAAACATGGTGATGCGGCTGCCATAGGCATGGGCCCAACGCAACCGGGTTTCCAAGGGCACGGTGCCGGGGCCGTTGTGAGCCATTTGTTCGAGCTCTTCAATGCTCAGCTCTCCACCTGTCAGAGGGGCGTTGGCGGTCCAGGGGGCTGACAGATGGGCTCCCAAGACTTGAATGCAGTCCATCAC
>WGBT01000271.1 GCA_015494185.1 Hyphomicrobiales bacterium
ACTCTCAAGTTTGAAAATTCGATTCTGTCTCATCCGAGATCATCTCGGACGTCGCTGCGATTCTCCTCAAATCACCACCCCCCCTTGAGAGAGGGGCCAGCACATTTGACGAGTCCCCAAATTTCACAATTTGGGAGCTACGCAGCCGCAGAGTCTCTTCATTCGCTCAGCCAGCTCTACTCCCGAAGGAACAAAGCCACCGAGCCGCCAGGACCCCGCCGCCTGCGTTTCTCTTTCTTTTTCTTCACATTCAATTGTCAAAGAGCCACCCCTTGCCACAAAAACAACCGAGATACTGCAGCAAGAAGCAAAAACAAAGCAAAAACTTTATAAGCCTCATCAACGCCCCACCAAGAAAGCCGAATAGCCAACCCGCAGGCTCGAGCCTTATATAGTCCTTGCCATCTGATTGTCAATGAGTTCCGGCACCCACTCGGGTAAAAAACAGTGTTGCGTGACGCAACGTCTCGCCGGTGTGAGCTTGTTGTACCGCTAACGCCGGTCCGGGTCAAGCGGAAATTTCATTTTTTTTTGAAGCCTCAGGCATCTTTTTCAATCCATACACACCCAACCAATTGAAACATATCAACTTTTTCTCAAGTCCCTTCCTCAATAAAACGGCAATCCAGTGCGTGCGCCCCGTCCCCTATCATGAAGCATTGCAACCAATAAGCTCTGCTGCTGCAAACGCTTGCATGTCATTCCAGTGCCCGTTTAAATATCATAAATATCAAACGCTATGCCCCTATCAATCCGGCTGATTTTGAAAGAAAGCTCCATGGACACGCCCACAAAAACCTATTTCATCAAGACTTACGGCTGTCAGATGAACGTGTATGATTCCGAACGGATCAAGGACACGCTGTCAGAGATCGGCTATGCGGAAACCGATCGCATGGAAAAGGCCGATCTTATCTTGCTCAACACCTGTCATATCCGGGAAAAAGCCGCCGAGAAGGTCTACTCGGAATTGGGCCGTGTCAAACAGGCCAAAAACGCCCGCAAACGCCAGGGCAAGGATACCCTGGTAACGGTTGCCGGTTGCGTCGCCCAAGCCGAAGGCCGCGAAATCATGCGCCGCGCCCCTGTCGTCGATGTCGTCATCGGCCCGCAATCCTACCATCGCCTGCCCGCCCTGCTGCACACGGCACGTCACAAGAACTGTCAGGTCCTCGACACGGAATTTCCTGCAGAAGACAAGTTCCAGCACTTGCCCCATGGCAGCCGCCCCGTCAGCAGCACCGCCTTTGTCACCGTCCAGGAAGGCTGCGACAAGTTTTGCACTTTCTGTGTCGTCCCCTATACCCGCGGCAACGAATTTTCACGCCCAGTCGCCGAAATTGCCACTGAAGTGCGCAGCCTCACCGATCGTGGCGTCAAAGAGGTCACCTTGCTTGGCCAAAATGTCAACGCCTATCACGGTGAAGGCCCCGATGGGCGTGACTGGTCGCTGGCGCGCCTGATAGACCATTTGAGTGATATCGAACAGCTGGCAAGAATCCGCTACACCACCAGCCATCCCCGCGACATGACCCCTGATCTGATCGCCGCCCACCGCGACAATCCAAAACTGATGCCTTATCTGCATCTGCCCTTCCAAGCTGGTGCCGACCGTATCCTGGCGGCGATGAACCGCAAACATACCAGCAAAGATTATCTTGAAATCATTGATAAAATCCGCACAGCCCGGCCAGACATCGCCTTGTCGACGGATATCATCGTTGGTTTTCCCGGCGAAACCGAAGCCGAGTTCAACGCCACGCTCGACGTCGTTCGTGAGGTAAACTTTGCCCAAGCCTATTCCTTCAAATACAGCCCGCGTCCCGGCACCCCAGCCGCAACTCTTGATGAGCAGGTCCCAGAACCGGTCAAGACCGAACGTCTCAATCGCTTACAAAGCCTGTTACGTGCCCAGCAACAGACCTTCAACAAAGCAACCATTGGTCGAACCTTACCGGTTTTATTGGAAAAACCCGGACGGCGCGAAGGACAGCTCGTCGGACGCTCCCCCTATCTGCAAGCGGTGCATCTCGAAGCAAGCCCCCAACAACTTGGCCAAATCGTCGAAGTCAAGATCACCGCAGCGACGGCCAACAGCCTGACCGGCCAGCTGCAAATCAATCCCAACTAAAAC
>WGBT01000272.1 GCA_015494185.1 Hyphomicrobiales bacterium
GTTTGTCAAGGATGCAACCGCTTCGCGGCGCTTAAAAGCGTCCTTGACAAACCAGCTGAAAATGCCAGTCTTTCATCATGGATGTAAGGACGGGATTGGTTTGTGGGAGGGGAGAGGGGAATCTCTTACAGCTAAAAATAGATATCCCAAGATGTGAGTGGGGGCTTTACCCTCAGCGCGTGATATTTTGGCAGCAGAGTTTTCATGATGCCATTGATGCGCCAAATGCCAAGCAAACGGCAACGGAGTAAGAAAGATGATCTATGCCACGCCGACACTGATGTTCCCGATGCTGCTCTATTTCATTTTGGTCTTTCTGGTCAAAGGCAGCGGCGTTGATACGACGGCATTTCTGGATACGGTCCTGTTTCAGTTCACGTTGAAATCAGGGGCGATTTTCAAGTTCACCTATACATCGCTGATCATGTTGTTGACGCTGCTGATGCTCTTTATCGAGGTCATCAAAGCCACCACCATGCGCAAATTGTCATTGCTTGATCATGGCCTGTCCACCGTGTTGTTTGTCATCTGCCTGGTCAGTTTTATTTTGATCCCAGAGGCCGGCACTGGTGTCTTTTTTGTCCTTATGGTGGCCACTTTGGTGGATGTGATGGCAGGTGGCATTGTTTCAATGCGCATGGCCCGGCGTGACTTGGCAATTGGTCCCGGCGTGCTGCCTTCATAAAAGCTAGCCCATTTATGGTTGTATTTGCGAAGGGCTTTTGTGGTGGTGTGTTGGCTGGAAGGTGTGCCGTTTGTTGGGCCTTTTTCCGGGGAGTGAGCTTGGTGGTTAGGGCTTTTGCCGATTGACCTGAAGGCTTTGGGTAAGCAAATTCCTTTGCCATTGTCAGGAGGTGTGATGCGCTATTTGCATACCATGATCCGCATTTCGGATATCGAAGAATCTCTTGATTTTTTTGTCAACAAGCTGGGTCTTGTCGAAATCCGGCGCCGGGAAAATCCGATGGGCCGCTATACACTGATTTTCCTTGCCGCACCGGGGCAGGAAGAGGTGCAGCTTGAGCTTACCTATAACTGGGACCCTGAAGACTATACGGCAGGGCGGAATTTTGGCCATCTGGCCTATGAGGTCGATAATATCTATGAGACGTGCCAGCGGTTGATGGATGCTGGGGTGACGATCAATCGGCCGCCGCGGGATGGGCGTATGGCCTTTATTCGCTCCCCGGACAATATTTCCATCGAACTGTTGCAAAAAGGCCCAAGCCTGCCAAAACAGGAGCCTTGGGCCAGTATGGAGAATGTGGGGACATGGTAAAGGGATTGCCGTAGCTCTCTGGATTTTTCTGGATTGGGGCTATAGCGGCGCTTGATCGTCCCTCCATTAACCAACCGCAGGGATATCGATCTTTCAAAGTCAAGAAAAAGGGCCTTGGCCGTAGCCAAAGGCCCCTGATTTTGCTGTGTATCCCGTCTAATTTACAAAGAACTTCAAAGGAAGACCGGAAGTGTGCAGGGTGATGATGCTGGAGGTATTATACCAAGGCCGCTGGTCTTATACCAGCGGTATTTATCATTGACCCCTGACGTTTTTCGTATCCCTTTGAACTTTTTGCATTGATTGAACGGTATGCGGATGAAGGTCAGGGGCCGCTGGTCTTAGTCCATCAAATAGGGATTGAAAGGTTTCATAGGCAAACCGCGATTGATCCAGCCGGGATGTGGCGAACGAAAACTGCCAAACAATCCCTCCGGTACTTCGTGGACATGGCTATAACCATACTGGCGCAGGGCCTGAACCACATGGGGTGAGCGGTTTCCGGTCCGGCAAATCAACATGAACGGCTTGGATTTATCGTGGCCCAGTAATTCGTCAAGTTTTTCGATGAAACCAGGCTCGTGAATGGAAATTGGCGTAGCCCCTTCCGGCAGCCCCGACTGGTACCATTCCATGGGTGAACGAATGTCGATAAGCGGCGCCTGTCCCGCTTGCAGGACGGCATAAGCCTGATCGGCTGTGATTTCGGCTGGCAGGGATGAGATATCGATAGCTGCTGCTTTGGCAGGGGAACTGGCAGGTTGCGATGAAGTTTCTGAAATTGTTGGAGATTGGGCCGTCATGGTCTAACCCTCGTTGTTGTTATTCTAAATATGTCTTGTTTCGTCAGCCTGAGAGCCCGTTGTTGACATTATGATTGCAAAGGCTATCTGAATCTGCTTTCGTGCAAAAACTTGGGAAGTTTTGAGCAATATTCGATTCAAATGACCTAAAGTGCAATCTACCTGTTGTCAGGCTCACCGCATCAAGATGATCGTTTCGATGCGGGTTTTAGGATAGCTGTTTTCAGTTTCGATATAAGATAATTCATATATCCTAATATTGCAAGAAGCTAATTTCCTGGAGGCGGGGATGAAAACCGGGGCTTATGTCCTCAGCTCGCTTTTGCTCACGATATTTATCGTGGTCAGCGCCTTTTGGTTCACCGATATTGGTCAACACCCTGCAGAGGAAAAAACATCCGGTTCGGTTGTTAACACAGCCCGGGAGATGGCTGCGGCCGCAGATCAGGCGGGCGGTGGTGTGTCTATCCGTTTGCGGCCGTTTTCTGGGGCTTATGCGGATCGCTTCTTTGCAGAATTGGGATTTACGCCGCAACAAGCGCACACAATCCGTAAGCTGGGATGTCTGTTTCAGGTCAAGATCGAAAATCAATCCGCTCCAACGCCGCTTCAAGGACGTTTGCAAGAATGGATAGTTCAAGCTGGTGCCGATCAGTATGCCCCTTGGACGCCTCGCGTTTGGCGCCGTTACCTGCCTCGTCTCAATCTCTCGGCGGTTGCCCATTTGGGATTTGAAAATGCGCTGCTTCCAGAAGATTGGGAACTTCCCTCTAGGGGGCGGGTTGAAGGGGTCGTGGGTTTTGCCTTGCCCCCTGGTAAAACCTTTACGCTGATTGCGCGTCATCGGGTTATACGGGAGCAGAGGCCAATGCAGGCTTCCGCCCTGCGCTTTGATGCCTTGACCTGCCCCAGCCTTGCTAAGGGGCGATGAACATTCAAAACGCAATTTAAGAGCCCGTGGTATCAGTTGTTTTTGGGGCCGACGCTGCTGGGCCGTGGCGGCAAGGATTTCAAATAGGCGGCAATCGCCAGACGGTCTTCGTCACTGAGTTTCGCCATATTTTCCTGAACCTGGACCATGCTGCCCCCAAAGGAATCGAAACTTGGGGTGAAGCCGGTTTTTAAGGCATAGGCGATATCCTGCACCGACCATGATTTCAGCCCCGAAGCATGGGGGGTGATATTGGGAACGATGCCTTTCCCTTCCGGGTTGGGGGCGCCCGAGAAGGCTTTGTCCTTGATCATGGCACCGAAAATATTGCGCGGCGTATGGCATTCCCCGCAATGTCCCGGACCGTTGACCAGATAAGCTCCACGGTTGATTTGAGCAGAGACGGCAGGATCTGGCTTGAATTCTTCGTTGTCAAGAAACAAGAGCTGCCAAAGCCCTATTCCGCGGCGCAACCGAAACGGCAGTGGCAGCTCATGATCCTTGGACTTTGCTTGCACGGCCGGGAGCGTATCGAGATAGGCTTTGAGATCCATCAGATCGGTGACCTTCATTTTCCCGTAAGAAGTATAAGG
>WGBT01000273.1 GCA_015494185.1 Hyphomicrobiales bacterium
GATATCATAGCTGCGTTCTTGGGTACTGGCAAACGCCTCTCCGGAATAGCAGCTCGGATTGGCGCCCGTGGTTCGAGAGCGTGCGATGGTTTGAAATTTAGGCGGAGACTTGCGATCCGTACTGATATCATAGCTGCGTTCTTGGGTACTGGCAAACGCCTCTCCGGAATAGCAGCTCGGATTGGCGCCCGTGGTTCGAGAGCGTGCGATAGTTTGAAATTTAGGCGGAGACTTGCGATCCGTACTGATATCATTGATTTGTGGCAATGAAATCAGTTTTGGTAGATACCAGGCGGGCAGCGCAAACATCAAAACCCCAACAATGATGCCAATCACGGCCTGAACCGCGCCTTGTTGCCCGGTTATCCAGATACGGACCAAAGCCAACACCGACAAGATCAGTGCGATGCCGCCCCCCAAAAAGGCTAAAGCAATGAGATTGACGGCTGCAGGTGTTGACAAATCTGCAAAGCGGTGCAGGAGGATGGTCAACAGTAACAGATTGGCGCAAAACACGCCGATCCAGCGGCTGACATAGGCCATTCTTGATTGTTTTTGATAGAAACTGCGCCTCATGGCCTCGTGCAACCCCTTTGCGATTTTTGATCTCGCAAATCACATGCTTTCTTTGTTCGCCTATGTGTAATACCAAGGGCCCTTGGTATAAAACTCTGTCTTTGACCTGACAGGCAGTGGGCAGCTTATCCCCACCTTTGGGCCTAAATCTGGCCTTGTCTTCCATGGTGCGAGATACTGTTTGTCAGAATTGTGTGTCGATTTTGGCAGGTTAATTCAGAAGACCGCATTCGGCAAATTTTTGCTGCACATCATTGAGATCAAATGGTTTCATCAAATAGCTGTCGGCCCCAAGTTGCAAAGCCCGGTTGACATTGGTGTCAATATATTCCGTCACACAATATATGATCACAGGCTTTTGACCAATCACCTGCGCTTGATAGGTTTGAATGAAATCCACGCCGTTCATATTGGGCATGTCCCAATCCACCATGATCGCATCGGGCTTGTTGCGGCGCACCATGTTGAGAGCCTGCAATGCCGATTCGGCTTCCCAAACCTCAAAATGCAGTCGTTCAAGGATCATTCGCGTGACTTTGCGGATCATACTGCTGTCATCGATGACCAAAACTTTCTTCATGTGATCGTCCCCGTTGGCGCATGTCATTGAGAGCTTTTCTGACTTTGCTTGAGACTATAACCGGAAGCCGTTAGGAGAAATTTAACACCGTAGTCTTCTCATCGACCGCTTTATGTTTTCCGTATCTTTGGAGATTTTGCGTAAATTGAACGGTAGAGGAGGCAAATCAGGGGCTGCGGGGATGATTTGTCAGAAGCTCTTGCGTGCCCATCTTCCCAGAACCAGCACCCCTCACCGCGGTGGGGGAGGAGTGTGGCGATGGGTTCCGGGAAGACAGCTTGAGGGACAATCGATCTGTACGGCGGCTTGTCTCAAAGTGCTGCCGCGATTTCCGGCTTGGCTTTTTTGCGGCGGTTGATCAGGCGGTTGAGGGCGCTGACATAAGCCCGGGCCGAGGCCACCAGCGTGTCAATATCGGCCGAGCGCCCCATTGAGGTAAAGTTTTCCTCTTCCAGCCGCACCAGCACTTCGGCCTGGGCATCGGTACCTTCGGTGACGGCGCTGACCTGGTAAAGCGCAAGCCGGGCGTCATGGGGCACGATGGCCTTGATGGCATTGAAAACAGCATCCACAGGACCAGATCCCGTGGCTTCACGGGTTTCATGACGGCCATCGATTTCCAGCGTCAAGGTTGCCTTTTGCGGACCAGAGGTGCCGGCAATGACGGTCAATGACAGCACTTTCACCCCCTGTTCGGGATCTTGGAAATGATCATCGACGAGGGCAACAATGTCCTCGTCATAGATATGTTTCTTCTTGTCCGCCAGATCCTTGAAGCGGCGGAAGGCATCTTGAAAACTGGCGTCGTCCAGCTCATAGCCCAGCTCTTTCAGCTTGGCGCCAAAGGCGGCGCGGCCCGACAGTTTGCCCATGACAAGTGAGGATTCTGTCAGCCCAATGCTTTCCGGCCGCATGATTTCATAGGTTTGGGTGTGTTTCAGCATGCCATCTTGGTGAATGCCGGACTCATGGGCGAAGGCGTTTTTGCCAACGATCGCCTTGTTGTATTGCACGGGAAAGGCGGTGATGCTGGAGACCAGTTTCGAGGCCCGCATGATCTTGGTGGTGTCAATCCCGGTCCAATAGGGCAGCACGTCATTGCGGGTGTTGATTGCCATCACCACTTCTTCCATCGCCGCATTGCCAGCCCGTTCGCCAATACCATTGACGGTGCATTCAACCTGCCGTGCCCCGGCGCGCACCCCGGCCAAGGAATTGGCCACCGCCATGCCCAGATCATTATGGCAATGGGTGGAGAAAATCACCTTGTCAGCGCCGGGCACCCGCTCATGCAACATCTTGATCAGATTGAAATATTCCTCTGGAACGGTATAGCCCACGGTGTCGGGGATATTGATCGTGCCAGCGCCTGCCTTGATGGCCGCCTCGACACAGCGG
Source organism: Hyphomicrobiales bacterium (assembly GCA_015494185.1). Taxonomy (GTDB): domain Bacteria; phylum Pseudomonadota; class Alphaproteobacteria; order Rhizobiales; family S144-35; genus S144-35. The sequence goes on from WGBT01000273.1 coordinate 2,555, forward strand.
CACAGAAAATCATGTTCCGTACGGGTGGCGTCCTCTGCCGACCATTCGACATCATCGGTATATTTCCGGGCGCGTTCGACACTGGCCGTGACCGCTTCGAGCACCGCTTCAGGTTCCATCCGCAGCTTATATTTCATATGTACCGGGCTGGTGGAAATGAAGGTGTGGATACGCCCGGCCCGGGCTGGTTTCAGAGCTTCCCCGGCGCGGTCTATATCCTTGAAATGGGCGCGCGCCAGACCACAGACGACACTGTTCTTGGCCCGTTTTGCGATTTCATGGACGCATTCGAAATCACCATTGGAGGCGATGGGAAAACCGGCCTCGATGATGTCGATCCCCATTTCATCGAGCAGTTCAGCGATTTTCAGCTTTTCCGGCAGGGTCATGGAGGCTCCGGGCGATTGTTCCCCGTCCCGCAGGGTGGTATCGAAAATAATGACGCGGTCGGCGTTGTCCTTACCGCCCTTATGGTCAGTCGATTTCGCGGCGTTTGTGGTCTCTCTCATTGTGTCGTCCTGTTTCTAAATCTCTTGCGCTATGGAACGGCTTGCCATTGCGATAAGACTCCCAATCCTGTGCCGCTCAGCGGAGCAATGGAATCAGATCAGGAAAGGCAACATGCCGTTCGGCTTATGACTTGGGGTGCCTGCCTTAAAGGTTATCCTCTGAGCACTGGCCTGTGGCTTGGGGTTGGATGCTCAGAGGCTTGTAAGGATAAGGTGGTCTAGGTCTAGATTTAGAAAAACAGACTTAGCGCGCGCTGTGCCACCTATTGCTTTAAGAGGAGAGAACTTTGCGGTTCCTGGCATAAACTGATTCTGGCTCGTAAACTGGCTGTGGCGCATGAACTGACTATGGCGCATGGGCCTCATCCTGTTGGCTCAGTCTGTCGTCTTCATCATGATTGCCATGAGATTATAGAGCATCCAACGCTAATCATCAAGAGGGATACTGTGCCAGAAAATTCTGGGCAGCGCAATTCTTCAGCAATTCTTCAAATGTGCTTTTGCCATATCTAATCAAGGGGGAATTTACTTAGGCTCAGGACACATAAATTGCGCGGCGCCAGTCTGACGCAAAATAATCATGAAATGGACAATGATTTGTCTCGCATTACCGGGATTTTGCGCCAGCCCCTTCGGGCGGCATTTTCGCTTCATCTCGCTGGCATCCACACCCTTTATGGGGCCTGAGCCTAGAAGAAGGGGCAGATAAGGGGAGGTGTCCCCTTATCGTTTGCGC
>WGBT01000274.1 GCA_015494185.1 Hyphomicrobiales bacterium
GACTTGGGAGGGGGCTCTTCTTCCGAGATCAGGCCGGTTTCCATTTCTGAGGAGATGAAGCGCTCCTATCTCGATTACGCCATGAGTGTGATCGTGAGCCGGGCGTTGCCGGATGTGCGCGACGGGCTTAAGCCGGTGCATCGCCGGATTCTCTATTCAATGCATGAAAACGGCTATGAATGGAACAAGCCCTATCGGAAGTCGGCCCGTGTCGTTGGTGATGTGATCGGGAAATATCACCCCCATGGTGACAGCGCGGTCTATGATGCGCTGGTGCGGATGGCGCAGGATTTTTCGATGCGTCTGCCGCTGATCGACGGGCAGGGCAATTTTGGCTCGATCGATGGCGACAGTGCGGCGGCGATGCGCTACACCGAGGTGCGCTTGGAAAAGGTCGCCCAATCCCTTGTCGACGATCTCGACAAGGACACGGTGGATTTTCAGGAGAACTACGACAATTCCGAGCAGGAGCCCACCGTTCTGCCCGCCAAATATCCCAATATGCTGGTCAATGGCGCAGGCGGCATTGCGGTTGGCATGGCGACCAATATTCCGCCGCATAATCTGGCGGAAGTCATCAATGCCTGTATCGCTCATCTCGAAAACCCGCTGATTACCATCGAGGAACTGATGACGATTGTGCCGGGGCCGGATTTTCCCACAGCGGGGCAGATTTTGGGCCTTGGCGGGATCCGGAGCGCCTATCACAAGGGCCGCGGTTCGATTTTGATGCGCGGCAAGGTGCATACTGAAACCATCCGCAAGGATACCGAGGCGCTGGTGATCACCGAGATCCCCTATCAGGTCAACAAGACCGCGATGATTGAGAAGATCGCCGAGCTGGTGCGTGAGAAACGGATCGAGGGCATCCGGGATGTGCGTGATGAAAGCGACCGCGATGGTTTGCGGGTGGTGATCGAGCTCAAGCGCGACGCGGTCGCCGATGTGATCTTGAACCAGCTTTACCGTTTTTCCGATTTGCAGAAGAGTTTCGGCGCCAATCTGGTGGCGCTCAATGGCGGCCGTCCGGAACAGCTCAACCTTAAAGACATCATCCAGGCTTTCAATGCTTTTCGCGAAGAAGTGGTTTCCCGGCGGACCAAATATCTGTTGGGCAAGGCGCGGGAACGGGCGCATGTGTTGGTTGGGCTGGCGATTGCGGTGGCCAATGTCGATGAGGTGATCAAACTCATTCGTGCCGCTCCCGACCCGGCAACGGCGCGCCAGCAATTGATGGAACGGCACTGGCCCGCGGCTGAGGTTGAACCTTTCATTCGCTTGATTGCGGATCCGCGCCACACTATTCAGGCTGACGGCACCTACCGGCTGTCAGAAGAACAGGCGCGCGCCATTCTCGATCTGCGCCTGCAACGGCTGACTGCGCTTGGGCGTGACGAGATTGGCGATGAGCTTAACGAGCTTGCCGAGAAGATCACGGATTATCTCGATATTCTGCGGTCCCGGGCACGGATCGTTGAGATCATCAAACAGGAAATGATCGCGATCCGCGATGAATTCGGCACGCCGCGGCGCACTGAAATTCTCGACTATGCCGGGGAACTCGATGACGAGGATTTGATTGCCCGGGAAGATATGGTGGTGACGGTTTCGCACAAGGGCTATATCAAACGGGTGCCGCTTGATACCTATCGGGCGCAGCGGCGCGGCGGCAAGGGCCGTTCCGGCATGTCGACCCGGGATGAAGATTTTGTGGCCAAACTGTTCGTCGCCAACACGCACACGCCGGTGCTGTTCTTCTCTTCTCGCGGCATGGCTTACAAGATGAAGGTGTGGCGGCTGCCTGAAGCCGCACCGCAGGCGTTGGGCCGTCCGCTGATCAATTTGTTGCCGCTGGAACAGGATGAGCGCATCACCACCATCATGCCGATGCCGGAAGATGAATCGAGCTGGTCCAAGTTGCATGTGATGTTTGCGACCCAATCTGGCAATGTGCGGCGCAACATGCTTTCCGATTTCGTGCAAATCCGGCAAAATGGCAAAATCGCCATGAAGCTGGACGAAGACGATCAGATTATCGGGGTGCAGATTTGCACCGAAGATGATGATGTGATGCTCACCACGGCTGATGGTCTGGCAATCCGCTTTCAGGTCACCGATGTACGGGTTTTCAAGGGGCGCGATTCCAGTGGCGTGCGCGGGATTCGTCTCGCACCAGGCAATCGGGTGATTTCCATGGCCATTCTGCGGCATTTGGCAACCACATCTTCGGAAGCGCGGGCCTATTTGAAACGGGCCAATGCGGCCCGCCGGGCTGAGGGAGACGAGGAGGCGGGTGCTGTTGATGAGGACATTGGTGAGGCGGATGCAGAGGCGGGGGAAGAGCCTGAAATCACTCCAGAGCGCTATCAAGAGATGGCGGCCGCAGAGCAGTTTGTGCTCACTGTTTCTGAAAACGGTTATGGCAAACGCACTTCAAGCTATGAGTTTCGAGTGACCGGACGTGGCGGCAAGGGCATCATGGCGATGATCGTCAATGCCCGCAACGGCCGGTTGGTCGCTGGTTTTCCGGTTGAAGAAAAAGATGAAATCATGCTGGTGACCGATGGTGGCAAGCTGATCCGCACGCCCATCCATGATGTCCGCATTGCCGGCCGAAACACCCAAGGTGTGACGATTTTCAAAACCGCTGAAGGGGAAAAAGTCGTTTCCGTTGAGCATATCCCGGAAGTCGAAAACGGCGATGAAGAAGGCCCCGAAAAGAACACGGCAACGGGTGCAGATACTCCCCCATCTCCCCCATCAACAGGGCCGCAATAGCGCGGTAGCAGATAGAAAGTTGTATAAAGAGATATCAAATGATATCAGCACCCCTGGCATTGACACTTATTTATTTGAAATTTCTCTATAAATTGAAAGATGTACGAGACAAGGCCCGGGGGGCGGTGATCTTATTCAGGGATTTCTTACGTTCTAGAGAAAAATCCGATCGCAGGGAATCGGATTTTTCTCTAGAGTCTTGTTTTATCGCGACAATTGATCGAAAAACGGTTCCTGCGTGAAGGACTTGAGCGCTATTCACTTTCCGATCGTCATTTTAAAACAAAAATGCTGGGTTTTCCTATTGTTTCTCCATGACGATTTTTGCGAATAACCTGAAATTTGTTGGGGGGAGTAAGTATGCGTCCTTCTAGATAGTCACCCTTTCCAAATGACAGAGTTCCATTTACATAAAATGTCTCTGGTCCAGTATTGGGATCCTGAATATCGAATCCCAAGGTCCTATTAATCAATTGGACCATCTTAAAATGGGTCATTGGGATCATTGATTGAAATTTTTGGGCGATCTCACTATCGGGGCGGTTGGTAAACAAGAGCATGGGAACGACGGCTCCTTCCATTTTTAATGTTAAATGGCCCCAAAGTCCATATTGCCCCATCATTTCACCGTGATCGGCGGTAATGAAAACATAAACCGCTCCTGGTTGTTGTTCGAAATATTTAAGTATATTGTCGACATTTCGATCCCAGCATCTGAGCCCATTATCATACTCGGCACGGCGTTGATCATTGAAACTCATCGTTTTGGGGCGGATCGTATTGATATGCGGAACATGGGCGCAATTGGCTCGGTAAAGTGCATGATTGACACGTTGATGTAAATAGATAAGACGCCGTGGAGCAGGTTTTACTTCTTTTTCCAAAAGTTCGGGTAGAATGTCATCGCGAATTTTATTGATACGCTCTTCATACATTTCGCGCACGGCATGTTTATCGATGTTCTGGATTGAAGCATGTAGCATCATGCTGCCAACCTGCGAAGAGAAATAATAGGTTTCAAAACCATTGCGTTTGCCAAGGCGGAAGAAATTGGCGATGTTGAATTCAGTTATTTCAGTATGACGTGGGTTTTTCTGTCCGTTGTAAAATAGTGGTATCGAAGTCCGGGACGTGACCGAAGCCGAAAAACCTTTCCGGGCAAAGAGTTTGAACGGTCCTGAAGTTTTAAGACGGCGTGCCAGATTGGGAGTGGTCTCTTGCGAGTGTCCAAAGATACTTAAGCGCTGCCCAGCAATGCTCTCACCCATGATAATGCCAATGGTGATCGGATTTTCTGGGAGGGCGACGGGGGTGATCTTATAAGGTGCCAGCCCATGGGGAGCCATATTCTCGGCTGTTCTCAGTCCTGCAATAAATCCAGCCAAAGCAAATGAGTTGAAAACATTTAAAAGAGCTGGTTTGTCTGTGCGCGGGTAAAAACGGTAAAAGTCTCGTTCTCCTCGTAATGCGATCCGCAGTGGAACCAGCGCAATGATCAACAGAAAAATGATTGGCGCATAGCGAAATTGGAGGGTCTTGCGAGCGCTTAACCGCAGGAGCAGAAAAAGAGCCGTGTAGCTTGTAAGGACGATTATGATCGGTGGCAGTAAAAAAGCGGCACCTGAGGTGTCCTCTTTGGCAAAATCGATCAGATCAATTGCATCCTTGAAGGCGCGAATGACATGTTGCGGGTCAAGTGTGCCGCCGGAATAGGCGAACCAGC
>WGBT01000275.1 GCA_015494185.1 Hyphomicrobiales bacterium
GCAACTCACCTAGAAAACGGGAACTGAACTCTCGACGCCTCTCAATCGACAACTTGACACCAAAACGAACATCAGCTATAGGCTCAACGCGGTTTTACTGGAACGCGACTTTAAGACGTTACTTAAAACTTTAAGATCGAACTCAACAAGGGCGCTGATGAGCGGGGGAAGACAACATCAGCGCAATCCGCTGGGCGGCCTTGTCCCAATCTTGGCTGCCAATGCCGTCTTCGTGCAGGCCATAAGCCTTAACTGCATCTTGGGGGTGGCAGCCTTTTGCCGCGAGATCAGCGCAAAATTCACTGGCCATGCTGATCGCATCATGCCACTGAAGCGGGTTGACATTGAAAAGCTTGTTGGTATCGGGGGTTGCTTGTTCTTGAACTTGCATGGTTCACCTCCTCAGGAAATGGGCTTGACATTCGCTTGGGGGACGATTTCCCACTTTCCAAATCCGCTTTGCAGTTCGTCTCTCTCGACTGCGGCTGTCTTGAGAAACGGGGCACAACGCTGAACCATTTCCGTGCCGTCTATGAGCAAATATATCCTTTCCAATCAAGGCTTAAATGTGAACATAAGGTGCCCAAAATTGGATTCTTAATAAGCCCTTGCGCCGTAAAGAAAAAAAGTTTGCTTGTGGCAAAAAAGTCTCATCTGGGTGCTGGGAAATCATGATTTGGGACGCCGGTTCAGCCTCTCCTTGAGGGCGAAAAGGCCAATCAGACCGAGAATCTTGACCCCGGCCAGCACTGTGCCCTTGAGCGTGCCAGAAACTTTTGAAGTGCCGATTCGCCGCCGATAGCTGACTGGAACTTCGCGGACTTTGAGCTTGTCGCGCGCCGCCTTGATCTGCATTTCAACGGTCCAGCCATAGTTGCGGTCACGCATCTCAAGCGCGCGCAATGTCGGCCCGGAGATGGCGCGAAACGGACCAAGATCGGTAAACCGCACCCCCCAGATCAAAGCAATCAGATGACAGGCCAGCCAGTTGCCGAACATCTGTTGCGGCGTCAGCGCTCCCCGCTCCGCCTCACCAAGACGGCGCGAACCGATCACCAAATCAGCCTCACCAGCCAGAATCGGATCCACCAGCAATGGCATTTCCGACGGATCATCGGCAAAATCACCATCGACGAAGACGATCACATCAAAGTCGTGCAACTCTGCCAAAGCACGCAGACAAGCAGCCCCATAGCCGCGTTCCGGTTCCTGCACCACCCGGGCGCCGGCCGCCTTGGCCACGGCCATTGTGCGATCATTGGAGCCATTGTCGGCAACGACGATCAAATCGACCCAGTCAGGAATTGCCGCCACCACTTTGCCAATGGCGCGCTCTTCGTTCAGCGCCGGAATGACGACACCAATGCGTTGTTGACCTCTCATGACAGGGCATGCTCCTAAACGCGGTTGGCAGGTGCTCCCACAAGCGCCCCCACCCCCAGTGGCCCTTTGCCAGACAGAACTTCCCAACCCAACACTGCCCAGACCGGCAGCCAGATCAAAGCAACCGTCAACGATCTGGCAAAGCCCGGCTCTCCAAGTGTGACGAAATAATAAAAATTCGCATAATAAAGCGGGATCAGGGCGCTGAGCAGCAAAAGGCCACGATAGGGATAAAGACATAGAAATGGCAACACCCAGAGATAATACCAGGGAAATTGCGCCGGGCTGAGCAAAAAGACCGCAAAGGCAAGATGCGCAAACGTCCAGGTGAGATCAACAGGTTTTCGCCAGGCCAGCCACAGGGCAAACAAAACAAGGCCCGCGACAATCAGCCCCCGCACCACCAGCCCCGGCAGATAGGGATGCGCCGTCAGCCCAACGGCGGCAAACAATCCTTGGCTCGCCTGCTCCAGCAGCGGAAACAACGCGCTGTTGGTTGTCCATCTTTGCGCATAGGCGACAAAGCCGGAGCCTTGATCAAGCCCCGCCGCCAGAACGGGCCAGGCGAACAAGCCCGCCATCACCACGATCAAGAGCAATCCGGCCACAAGTTGCGCCGGACGGTGGCGCAATTTCATCAACAGGGCCGGCAAAAACAGCACCGGCCAGAGTTTCGCCCCTGCCGCCAGCATGGTTGCGCCAATTGCGGCAAGCCAGCGCCGTTTCACCGCTCCATAGACCGCCGCCAGCACCAAGGGCAGCAACACCGCCTCCATATGGGTGGAATTGGCCAACTCCTTCAACGTCACCGGGTTCCACCAATAAAGCGCGCTCCAGATCAGGGGACGGTCCAATGCCTTGAGCAGCGCCAACAGCAGCCCCAAAGCGGCAAGTTCCAGAACCAGCACCAGGCCCCGCCAAGCCAGCAGGGAAAACGGTTTCAGCCAATAGGCCGCCGCAAAAGCCGCCTGGGCCACGGGGGGATAGATGGTGCGCAGCTCGGGATGATTGACCCGCTCGATGATTTTGCCCGACCGTGCGGCCAGTTGACCGATCTTGGAATCCGCGGCTTTTTCGGCCCGTGCCATTTGGGGCGCCACGGCATAGGGGTTTTGCCCGGAAGCGGTCACCGCCCCATCCCACAAATAGCGCTGATAGTCATCCTCAAGCATCGGCTCACTGGGCATGAGCAGCAGCCGCATCACCACGCCGGCCAGTAAGATGATCACCAGGATCCGGCGCTGCTCAGCGGCGGGGCTTTTCAGGCTTTGCAGGATGAGAACCGGGACCAGTAGAAACAGCCCCCCGGCCAAAATCAACCCGCCAAGCAGCCCCAGAAGCGGCATCTGGTAGACTTCAAAAGCATAGCCGAACCGCCAGCTCATGGCCGCCATGAACGCCACACCTGCGCAAAGCCCAAGCCCCAACGCCGCCCAATAAAGCCGGATCATGGTCATGCCCTGTCCTGTAGGATTTATCGTTCATTGCGTCCGTTCATTGCGTCTGTGTCTGTGAAAGGCTGCGAAACAATTGCAAAGCCTCGGCATGAACACGGGCATCGCCACTGGCCAGAATCTGGCCGCCATGGGCCGCACTTCCCCCATCCCACAAACTCACCTGGCCGCCAGCGCCGGTAACAATCGGGATCAGCGCCGCAATATCATAGGGTTTGAGCCCGCCTTCCGCGACAATATCGATCTGCCCCATGGCCAGCAGGCTGTAGGCATAACAATCATAGCCATAACGGGGCATCATGACGGCGGCTTTCAACGCCTCGAAACAGGCCGTCTCATAACCAGGCTCAAAAAAGTCTGGCGAGGTGGTGGAAAACACCGCTTCCGACAGGCGGGCGCATTTGCGGGTGGCAAGCCGCTGTTCGACGCCGTCACGGCGGTAAAAGGCGCAGCTTCCATTGCCCCAGAACCGTTCTCCGGTAAAGGGCTGATCCATCAGCCCAAGCAGCGGCTTGCCGTCTTTGTAAAGGGCGATCAAGGTGCCCCAGGTGGGGACGCCCGCGACAAAGGCGCGGGTGCCATCAATCGGATCGATGATCCAGCGATAGCGAGCCTGTTCCCGCTCCAGCCCATATTCTTCCCCATGAATCCCATGGTTGGGATAGCGCGCCGTGATCAGCCCCCGAATGGCCTCTTCGGCGGCTTTGTCGGCAAGGGTCACCGGATCATAGCCAAAGACATCCTGCGGCTTGCCATCGGACTTGTCATCAACGCTCAGCCCGCTGCGGAAATGAGGCAGCGTCACTTCGGCGGCGGCATCCGCCAGTTCATGCAAAAAGGCGGTGAGTTCTTCGAGAGGGGCAGACGGCATCCCGGCAAATTCATCGGCAGGTATTGTATCCATGGCTCTTTCGCGCAATAAAGTTAAAAATTGTCACTCGAAATTGTCACTTGGCGGGGCCAACGCCAATTGGCCCTGGCACGGCCAGACACCAAGTTCACATCATGGCTCACAGTGATAGGCGATAACGGCCGGGGAGTACAGCCGCATTATGTCCAATCCATCACAATCAGCCCCTGCAGCCCCCTCGAAGGAGAACTTCGACTTTTCCCGTTTCTCGATCGATGATCCGGTTCTGCCCGAGCCCATCGAGGAAGCGGCCTTTCGCAGCGGCGGTTATCCCTATGCCCGCAAAATGCGCCGCAAGGACTATCAAAGGCAATTACGGCAATTGCAGATCGAAATGGTCAAGCTGCAATACTGGGTGCGCCAACAAGGAGAACGGCTGGTCATTTTGTTCGAGGGCCGTGACGCGGCGGGCAAAGGCGGCACCATCAAACGGTTCACCGAATTTTTAAATCCGCGCCATGCCCATGTGGTGGCCCTGTCAAAGCCCACCCGGCAAGAGCGCGGCCAATGGTATTTCCAGCGCTATGTGGCGCATCTGCCAACCGCTGGCGATATCACTTGTTTCGACCGCTCATGGTACAACCGCGCCGGCGTTGAACGGGTGATGGGGTTTTGCACCCCTGAACAAGTCGCGCAATTTTTCCGGGAAGTGCCCGATTTCGAAGCGCTTTTGGTGCGCGATGGCATCAGGCTGTTCAAATTCTGGCTGACGGTGGGCCGCGAAATGCAACTGAAACGTCTGCACGCCCGCCGTCATGATCCCCTTCGGCAATGGAAACTCAGCGCCATCGATCTGGCAACCATCGACAAATGGGACGCCTATACTCTTGCGCGCGATGAGATGTTTGCCGCCACCCACACTGAACACGCCCCCTGGACCGTCATCCGCGCCAATGACAAACGCCGCGCCCGGCTCGCCGCCATGCGTTTGGTGCTGACCGCCATCGACTACGGCAACAAAGACCCAGACGCCATAGGCCCGCTCGATGAACAAATCGCCGGTTCCAGCCCCGCCTTCTTCACGGCAGGATAAGGATCGAAGAAAGTAAAGAAAGCGGCTCCCAAAGCTCCTTAAACTGTAGCCCCTGACCGCCCGGTGTAAACCGCCTAATTGAGGTTACGTCAAAGCTTCAAAGGAATAGGGAAAGCATCAGCGGTCAATGACAAAGACCTCATCAATCCTCGGCGACCTCGGCATCTGGATCCCAGCCATTGGCGCGGGCGGTTTTGATGGCTTCGGCATAGATTTGCTGGTGCCGGGCGCGCAGATCCTCAGGCAGCGCAGAGGGCAAATGACCGTAATGATCCCATTTTTGATTGACCTGCTCCAACAGCGCTTGAAGCCGCCCCATCGGCCAATTGGCACAGGTTTCCTGATCTGCAATCAGGCCGAAAACCTTGGCGTCGAGAACGATCCGCGCAGTCTGCGTCATGCCTTGGGCCAAATCGGCCTCCAATCCCACATAATTCGACGGTTTCAGTCTCATGGTTGTTAC
>WGBT01000276.1 GCA_015494185.1 Hyphomicrobiales bacterium
GATTAGGTGGAAAAACTATTTTTTCATTGCATCTTTGCCAATTCTACGCCCTGAATGGGCGGCGTCTTGAAAGGGGTGCCAGGTACCTATTCGCGACAGCCTTTGAATATCGTTTGATTTACTGATTTACGACGGATGAAAGCTTGATGCTTGGCGAAAGTCTCCTTGCGGTTATGATCCTGTCGGTGACGGCCTTCATCTATAGCCGACACCGTGCCGAGCAACTGGCGGGGCGGCAACCTTCGTCATTGCATTCCAGACCCTTTTACCATGGGCTTTATTCGGCGCTGTGGACCGCCATTGCCGGGCTTGCAACCGCGGTCTTGCTGTCAGCTGCTTTTACGGTTTCGATCAAGTCGCAGCTCTATGACGCCCTGCCGGCGGAAATTCGGGAGCGTCCGCAAATCCAGCAAGACCGGCTGGTTGATGATGCGATTGCAACCGCGAGGCGGCAAATGGTCGGACGGGCGGGTTCGCCAGCTGATCAGCAGCTCCGTGAAAAACTGGCCGCGCTTTATAAAAACATGCGTTTCTGGCAGGATTGGGTGACGCTGGGGGGCACGCTTCTTGTCACTTTGGCCGTGCTGTTTCTGACCGCGGGCAAGATCGCCAAGCCGTTTCGGGCGCGCAACCGGGCCGAGCGGCTCATTCGTGTGTTTTTGATGCTGGCCGCAGCGCTTGCCGTGCTGACAACCATTGGTATTGTGCTTTCCTTGATTGGCGAAACCTTACGCTTTTTTGCCGAAATTCCGGTTTGGAAATTCCTGTTCGGCACCCATTGGAGCCCCCTGTCCGGGGTGCATTCCGGGGTTATGGATCCGAACAAGGTGGGGGCGGTGCCGCTGTTTGCGGGCACCTTGCTGATCACTGTGATTGCCATGGTGGTGGCGGTCCCTATAGGCCTGTTGGCGGCGATTTACCTGTCGGATTTCGCATCTCCTGCCGTGCGGGCGGTGGCCAAGCCGGTGCTTGAGATTCTGGCGGGGATTCCAACGGTGGTCTATGGTTTTTTCGCCGCAATCACCGTGGCGCCGCTTATTCGTCAGGCCGCTGAGACGATTGGTCTTGAGGCGTCGTCACAAAGTGCGCTGGCGGCGGGCACCGTGATGGGGATCATGATCATTCCGTTTATTTCCTCGCTCTCTGATGACGTCATCAATGCAGTGCCGCAATCGCTGCGGGATGGGTCTTATGGCTTGGGGGCGACCAAGGCTGAGACGATCACCCAGGTGGTGTTGCCCGCTGCGCTGCCGGGGATTGTATCCGCGATCATCTTGGCCGTATCCCGTGCCATTGGCGAAACCATGATTGTGGTGATGGCCGCCGGCCAAGGGGTTTCGCCGAACTGGTGGACCTTCAATCCGCTTGAGGCGGCGACCACGGTGACGGTGCAGATCGTCATGCTGATCACGGGAGATACCGAGGCCGATACGGCCGCCGGTCCCGCCTTCGCCCTTGGTTTCACGTTGTTTTGCGTCACCTTGATGCTGAATATGCTGGCGCTCAGCATCGTTCAAAAATATCGTGAAAAATATGATTGAGTGAGGAGCTGGGTGCGATGGATGCCGTTTCCCCAAGCCAAGGTCTGCATACTTCGCCGCAAGCCCGGGCGCGCACCAGGCGGCGCTATCGCCGTGAATGGCGGTTGAAATTCTATGGGCTTTTGGCCATTGCCTTGGCGGCCGGCGCGTTGCTGTTTTTGCTGTCATCGATTCTGGGGCGGGCGGTTCTCGTGATCAAACAGGCGCAGTTGCGGATTCCGGTGAACTTGGAGCAACGCAAAATAGACCCAAAGGCAAGCGGCGATCCGGAAATCTTGCGTACCGCCAACTATCTGGGGCTTCTCAAAAAGGCGCTTCGCAAGGCGTTTCCCGAGGTCAAGGGGAGGCGGGCCAAACGTGAGCTTTACCGGCTGATCAGCGATGTCTCGGAATTTGAATTGCGGGATCTGGTGCTCGAAAATCCCGGCCTGATCGGCAAGACCGTAGATGTGACGCTGTTGGCTTCGGATGATGTCGATCTTTACCTTAAAGGCCAAATGGGGCGGCTGCGGCCGCTTGCAACCGGCAATGAAATCGCCAGGCCTTCAGGGACGCGGGGGGAAATCAGCATCGCTCTGAAAGGGCCTGCGGTGCGCCAGGCGCTTGCTGCCATCAAGGCGGCTTTGGCGCAACAGGCCGCTGTTCTACGCAGACAGGCCGTGGATCAGGCCCGGGCCATGCAAGTGATGGATCAGCGGCTTGCCCAAGCCAAAAGCGAACCGGAACGCGCCCGGCTGCAACGGCAAAAACAGGGCTATGAGCGCAAATATCAACGGCTTGAGAAGCAGATTGCGGCCCTGATGGCGCGGGTGAAAAATATCACCGGCGAAGAAGAGTTGAGCCCGGCCCTGCCAAGCCTGTTGCTGAAAATCCATGGCGGGTTCATAAAGGTTACGCGAATTGCCCCGGACCAGCTCACTGGTGTGACAATCATCCCGTTGCAAAGTGCGCAACCCACCCAACACTGGGGGCTGAACCTGATCAAAGTGCCTGAAGAAGATCGCAAGCTCTCTGACCGGCAGATCGTTTGGGTTGAGAAGCTGCGCGAGCAGGGCCGGGCTTTTTTGACCTGGAACTGGCGCTTTTTGACCGCATCCGATTCCAGCACACCGGAAGCGGCTGGCATTTATGGGGCGCTTTTGGGCACCTTTTGGACGATGCTCGTGACCTTTGTGTTGTCCTTTCCGTTGGGGGTGTTGGCGGCGATCTATTTGGAGGAATTTGCGCCTCAAAACGCGCTGACCCGTTTTATTGAGGTCAACATCAACAATCTGGCGGCGGTGCCATCCATCATCTTTGGGCTTTTGGGGCTGGTGGTGTTCATCAATATTTTCGGATTGGGCTATTCGACGCCGCTGGTTGGCGGCATGGTGCTGGCGCTGATGACGCTGCCGACCATTATCA
>WGBT01000277.1 GCA_015494185.1 Hyphomicrobiales bacterium
ATCTATTGAGCGCCGCGCCGTGGGTGCGGCGCTCGCATCCTCGCATCTGTGTGTCTATCAAGTGCAACCTGTGGAAAACGGAAAGGGGCAAGCTTGCGGCCGGTTTCTCGTTTTGGGGGATTGCGCTAGCTTGTCCTGCAACCAAAGGGTTTAAAAAGTATTGAAAGGGCTGGCGTGTGGCGGCGTTTGCAGAATCATTTAAACAATTGACGGGGCATGAACCCTATCGCTGGCAGGTCCGCCTGTTTGAAACGTTTTGCCGTGGTGACATTCCGGCCGCCCTGGATTTGCCCACCGGGGCGGGGAAGACCGCCGTCATGCCAATCTGGCTGCTGGCGCGCAAGGCGGGAGCAGCAGTGCCGCGGCGTCTCATTTATGTGGTCGACCGGCGTGCTGTTGTCGATCAGGCAACAACGGTTGCACAGGACATTGCGGAAAAATATCCAGAGCTTGCCGTTTCGACGCTGCGGGGGCGGCTGGCTGATAATCGTGCCTGGTTTCAGGACCCGGTGCGGCCTGTCATCGTGGTGGGCACCATCGATATGATCGGTTCGCGGCTGTTGTTTTCCGGCTATGGGGTGTCAAAGGGCATGCGGCCGCTGCAGGCGGGGCTGCTTGGGGCGGACAGTCTGGTGGTGCTCGATGAGGCGCATTTGTCTGCCCCGTTCGAGGCGCTGTTGCGGGCGGTGGCGGATGAGCGGCAAGGCTGGCGGAAGCCGCCCGTTCCGGCCATGCGTTTCATGGCGCTGTCGGCAACCGGGCAGCAGCCGGAGGACGGGCATGGCGTAGGTGATCCCGTCTTCCGTCTTCGGGAAGAGGAGCAGGCGGATGAGCCCATCAGGAAGCGCCTCGAAGCACCCAAACATTTGAAGGTCGAGGCAATAGCGGACGGCAAGCTGGCCGAGGAAATGACCCGGCGGGCGTTGGAACTGGCGGGTGGCAATCAGCGCGTTTTGATCTATTGTGACAGCCGGAAAATGGCAGTCGATGTCGGTGAAAAACTGCGCAAGGCGCTCAACGCCCAGGACAAGAAGGCCAAGCTTGGCGAGACATGTGTTGCCTTACTGGTGGGGGCGCGCCGGGTGCGCGAGCGGGAGCAGTTGGCCCGGCATCCGGCCTATGTCCGTTTTGCGCGTGCGGAAGAGCGTGGGGCTGAGACTGCTCCGGCCTTTTTGGTGGCGACGGCAGCAGGCGAGGTCGGTGTTGATCTCGATGCCGATCACATGATCTGCGATCTGGTGCCGTTCGAGCGCATGGTGCAGCGGCTGGGCCGTGTCAACCGGGCAGGGCGTGCGGTGCCTGCGATGGTGGATGTGCTCGTCGATGCCAAGGCGGCCAGAAAGGGCGAGGAAGAGCGCCTTGGCCATGTCAGGCGCCTGCTGGAAGGGCTTCCGCCTGTGGATGGCGATCGCCGGCTTGCCAGCCCGGCAGCCCTTGCCCGATTGCGCAATGATCCTGAGAAGGCGCAGTTCATTAAAGACGCAACGACACCTGATCCGCTGCGTCCGCCATTGGAGCGTGCAGCGGTTGAAGCTTGGTCCTTGACCTCGCTGAAAGACCATACAGGCCGGCCCGAAGTGGCGCCCTGGCTGCGCGGTTGGGGTGATAACGACCCGCAGACGCAAATTGTGTGGCGCGAATATTTGCCCTGGCGTGTGGGCGCAAAGAAGCCGGATCCAGAAACCGTCGAGGCGTTCTTTTCTGAGGCCCGCCCGCATCTGTCGGAAATCCTGGATACGGAAACGAGGCAGGTCGATGAGACTTTGCGGAAACGTGCAGACAAGGTGTTGGCTGAGCAGCCTGAGAGCGCTGGTTATCCGGCGCTGATCATTCTGGAAAGGGATGGGCGGTTTCGCGCAGCCTATACTATTGGCCAGTTAGCCGGGTTGACAGGGGCTGAGAACAAAGCACGGCGGGATGCGTTGTTACGTGATCTTCGCCATGCCACCGTCATCGTCAGCCGGGCGCTTGGCGGTCTGAACAAGGAAGGGTTGCTGGATGCCAAGGCGAAAGGCGATGAGCTTGTCACGCTGGACCGGGCTTGGGACGAAGACAGCGCAGGCGCGCCGTCTCTGGCCGAGATAGGCTATCAGGTAAGGACCGCCGGGGCGGGGGAGCCGGGGGGCGGATGGACGCCGGTTTATCATTGTCCCATGGGCGAAGACGACAGCGATGAAGCGGGTGACAAGGACCTTCTTGTTTACGTGTTTCGGGGACGCAAACAGCCAGCTGCGGGAGACTGGGCCGTCGCCGCCCGGGAACAGTCTTTGCAAGAACACCATGCGTGGGCCGAACAGGAAGCGCGCCAAATCGCTCAAATGCTTGGCCTGCCGCAAGAGCTGAGTGAGGCGCTTGCTGCCGCAGCAGCTCTGCATGATGCCGGCAAGGCTTGTGAACGCTGGCAGGACTACGCCAACAATGCCGCAGCCTTCAGGCAGGATCCGGCAAAGGCATTGGCCAAATTTTCCGGCAAGGCCAATAGTGACAAGCTGAAACTTGGTGAAGGCGCCTTTTATCGCCATGAATTCGGTTCGCTGCGGGTGGCGGAGGAAAACGAGCGGATCAAGGCGCTGCCCGCCCCGATGCGGGACCTTGCCCTGCATTTGATCGCCGCGCATCATGGCCGCGCCCGGCCGCTTATTCCGCCTTATGACGATGACAGCCCGCCTTCCATGACACAGGCGCGGGCGCGGGATGTGGCGCTTCGGTTTGCCCGGTTGCAGCAGGAATGGGGGCCTTGGGGGCTGGCCTGGCTCGAAGCCTTGTTTCGCACCGGGATCGACTGGCGCGCCTCGGCGCGGCTGCAGGAAGAAGAGGCGCAAGGCGCAAAGGAGGCTGTGGAATAATGGGCCAATCCACGATCCCCGTCGATTTCCTCAACCCGGGTCAGGTTTTCGCCTGCATGGGTTTTCTGGAAGCCGCCCATATTTTGTGCGGCCCGGCAGAGGGCGGTTTTGTGTGGCAAAACGCGCATGATCCGCAGGGGGAGTTCATGCTTGCGGCGGCGGGCGCTGACAATCCTGTGAAAGAGGTGCTGGCGTTTTTGGTTGGGGCGGAACTGCAGGAGCTTGCACCAAGGGGCTGGAAAATTCCCAAGCCGAAGAAGTCGGATGCCAACCGAAACATTGTGGCTGTTGAAACCTTTGGTGCTTCAAAGGCTGATAATACCTCCCTGCCCATACAGCTTAGGTGTGGCGATTTCCCAGAAGTCTTATTATCGCATTGGATGGATGGTTCCTCGCGCAACGAATTCAAGCTTTATGCCGGCAACAGGTCAGCCTTTACCATCGCGCAGGATATGCTGATGGGAAAGGTCAAACAATTGAAAAAGGGAAAAAAGGTTGAAGCCGAAGGAATTCGGCAGCTTTGGCACAAGGATCAAGAAACATTGGTTGCTGCGCCGTTTGACACGCTGACTTCGCTTGGCGGCAGTTTCAATTTTGATCCGCGTGGAGCCTGGGTGGCGCTTGATGCAGGTTATTCGCCCAACGATCAAAATCATGATGTTGAAGCATCGCCCGTCGTGGAACTCATGGCCGCGTGGGGGCTTCAGCATACCCGTCCGCAGGACCTTGGGGGGCGCAATGTCAGTTATGCCATATGGCAAAACCCTTTGCCGCCGGTTTTGGCGCGTGCGGTTCTTGGAAATTCGGCCGCTATTGGGCAAATCCGCCGTTTTCAATTTCAGATTGCCTTGTCTGGCAAGAACAAGGTCGTAACGATTGCCACAGAGGAGAGCTCTTGATGACAGACCCAATCCCGCTCACCGATGAGCTGCTTGATCAATGGGCGGATGATCGCAACGGTCCTGTTGCGCTGCATCTCAAACAGAAGCTTGTGCCTGTCGAGGGGGAGGGCGGGGTGATCTTCCCGCCGACTTATGCCGATATCGGCTATTGCATCGACACGCTTTCCGACGGCACCAAGATCGCCCAGATCGACAGCGTCGGCTCCCAGGCCAACCGCATGGAGCCTTTGTTCAAGGCGGCCCGCGATGGTGAGCCGGAAAACCCGCTTGCCAAACTCGTCCCGCAGATTGAAATTGAGATTGGCAATCAGGAAAGAGTTTCTCTGCTCGACCTGGCCCACCGCGCAGGCGATGCGGTGGTGCGTTCCGCGCCTGGCCTTATGGAGAAAATGGAAGAGGCATTTGGGACGTTGAAGCGGACCGGCGATGCGGAGCCGCTGGCCCGTCTTGCGCCGACATCTTTAGTGTTTGGCGTTTGGGATTCACGCGGTTCCAGTAATCACAAAGTGCCAAGGCTGGTGCGTTCGCTGATCCGCGCCTATGATGTGGAGGTTTTGCATTCTGCCGCCCAATTCAATTCGGTCTGGAAATTGTTGAGTGAGGAGCAGCAAAATGTTCTATTGACAGAAGAGAAGAAACCGAAACGTCACAAACGATCTGAAATCGGGCTTGCCGATGCGCCTGCTGTTTTTCGCAACACAAAATTGCCACAGCAAATCAACGGGCAGTTTAATCAGGAAGCGCGCGTGCTTGGCGGGGTGATCCCCAATGGGGATATTGTCCGCGAAGTCACGGTCAATCTGGTGGCGTTGCGCAGTCTGGGGGCGGCAAGCGAAGAGCGCAGCCAGATTTTGCGCCGCTATCTGCTTGGATTGACCCTGCTTGCGGCCACAACCGATCAGGAAATGTATTTGCGGGAAGGCTGCCATTTGCGTTATGCGGGCGATGAGATTTGGCAGATCATCCCAAGGCGCGGCGAGCTTGAGGCTGTCGATCTTCATTCAGAAGATGCGCAAGCTCGCCTCTACCAATATGCGGTGCAGTATCACGGCAAGTTTCAGCCAGAAGAGCCGCAAAGTCCCTTCAAATTCAATATCAAGGAAGCGAAGAAGCTCTTGATCAAGAAGGACGATGGAGATGAGGCCTGAGCCATGCCCGCGAAATCTCTCCTTATCGAAGTGCATCTGCTGGATAGGCGGTTTCATGGCCGGGGGGACTGGCCGCCTGCGCCCTTCCGGCTGTTTCAGGCGCTGATTGCAGGCGCCTATGGCGGCCGCTATGTCTGCGAGGCGCGCGCGGCCAAGGATGCCGCCTTCAAATGGCTCGAAACACTTGCGCCCCCGCTGATCGCCGCGCCCAGAGCCGAGCCTTTGAAAAAGGGCACGCTCTATGTGCCCAACAATGACCTTGATAGCGTTGGCGGCGATCCCGCCCGCATCGCCAATATTCGCACCGCGAAGCCCTTTGCGCCCAGGTTCATTGTTGGTCATGCCCCCTTGCTTTATGTTTGGGGCTTTGATGAGGGGGAGACGCACGCCCGTTGCATCGCCGAGATGGCGCACCGTTTGCACACATTCGGCTGGGGGATCGATGCCGCCTTTGCGCGGGCCGAAATTCTGGATGCCCAACAGGCCGAAGACCGTTTGCGGACCCATGGCGGCGCGATTTCCAGGCCCTCGGACACCGGCCGCAGCAAGCTTCTGAACTGTCCGGCGCAAGGCTCGCTTGTGTCATTACAGGAACGGTTTGAGAAAGGCGGCAGCCGGTTCAAATACCGCAAGGCTGGCCCTTCTTCCACCCGCATCAGCTTCCGAAAGCCGCCGCCAGCCCGCCATAGCCGCGTGGCCTATGACAGCCCGCCGGCCCGTCTCGTTTTCGAACTCGCCCCGGCTGACGACACAACACCGGAGAACAAGAACCGCCGGTTTGCGCCCCTTGCTTTGACGCGGGCGGCGGAACTCGTCTGTTTTGCCCGTGATCATGCAGCAAACCGTCTTGGCAACACCTATCCTGCTGCAACAATCGAGCGCTTTTTGATTGGGCGGGGGGCCACAGAGGCGGACAAGGCCCGCCGTGTTCGCTTCATTCCGCTGCCCTCGATCGGATTTACCCATGCCGACCGCGCCATCCGCCGGCTGCTTGTCGAGGTTCCCGTGGACTGTCCGCTGAACGCCGATGACATGGCTTGGGCGCTTTCCGGTGCACATATGGGGGAAGAAACCATTGACGAAGAGACCGGTGAGGTAAGGGAGACCGGGCTGCGTCTGCGCCCCAGTGATAGCGATAAGGACAAGATGCTGGGCCACTATGGTATCAGTGAAAATAAGGAGGCCCGGGTTTGGCGAAGTGTGACGCCGGTTATTCTGAATCTGGGTAAAGCTGGCAAACGCGCCAAAGGAAAACCGGTCAGAGGAAGGGAGCGTGCCAATTTTGAAAAGCGCTTTGCAGCGGCGGTGAAACAAGCCTTGCGTCACGCAGGCTTTGACGAGAAAGAGGTTCATATCACCCGCATTCAGCGCGAACCTTTCGAGGCGCGCGGCCAGCGTGCAGAGGATTTTGCTGCAAGACTGCCGCAATATCTGAAGGACCGAAGTCTGCGCCATGTTGAAATCGTCTTTTTGCAGCCCCAGAGCGGGCCGATTCTGCTTGGGGATGGGCGTTTCATGGGCCTTGGTCTGATGGCCCCAGTGTCCAATGCCTCTGTCCCCAATGCCTCTGTTCCCCATGATGCCATTGTAAAGCCCGCCATTGCCCGCTTTACCTTGGCAGGTCCGCAGCGGCCGTCAATCGAGGACACAATTGTGATCGCCGAAGTCGTGCGCAAGACGGTGATGGCCAAATTTGGCTTTGCCGATGACCGCAAAGGCCAGCCTCTTGCGCCACCGGCCATTTCCGGCAAGGATCGCCATGGGCGGCCCCTTGCAACGGGGTCCCATGAGCATGGCTTCTTTCTGCCTGAAGATGCGGATCAGGATGGTCTTATCGACCATGTCATTCTTTATGTGCCAAGCGGACTTTGCGCTTCAACTTGCGAGCGGCTTGAAGAGGTGACAAAAATCTATTTGCCCAAGGGGCGCCATG
>WGBT01000278.1 GCA_015494185.1 Hyphomicrobiales bacterium
TGATTAGATTGAACACACGAGTTATACCAGCGGCCCCTGACCTTGCCTTGTATGCCTTCATTATAGCTTTTTATTGCATTCCTTCATTGCTCTCATTCTCTGAAAACGGGTGCCTCATATTTAATTGGGCGGTGTTTGGAGCTCAGCAGTGCCGGCTGGCCAGCTCAAGCGGTGGCTTCATGGTCGAAAGCGATGGCTTGGGCGAATTGCCGGGCTTTAAAAGGTTGCAGGTCTTCGATCCCTTCACCAACCCCGATGGCGTGAATGGGCAGCCCATATTTATCGGCAATCGCCACCAAGATGCCCCCCCGCGCGGTGCCGTCCAGCTTGGTCATGATAAGGCCCGTGACCCCGGCGACCTGCTTAAAGGTTTCAACCTGGCTCAAGGCGTTTTGCCCCACTGTGGCATCCAGCACCAACAGCACGCTATGGGGGGCCGATGGGTCCTGTTTTTTCATCACGCGAATGATTTTCTCAAGTTCCGCCATAAGTCCCGCCTTGTTTTGCAGCCGTCCGGCGGTATCGACCATCAAAACATCAACGGCCTTTTTCCGGGCTTGCTGTAACGCGTCAAAGGCGAGCCCGGCTGCATCTGCGCCAATCTCACGGGTGATGACCTCAGCCCCGGTGCGTTCGCCCCAGATTTTCAACTGATCAATCGCGGCGGCGCGAAACGTGTCCCCGGCGGCAAGCATCACCGTGCGGCCTTCGTCCTTGAATTTCTGGGCCAATTTGCCAATCGTGGTGGTCTTGCCGGCACCATTGACACCGACCACCAAGATCACATGGGGCTTGTGTTGGGCATCGATTTCAAGCGGTTGCGCCACCGGCTCGAGCACGCGTTCCACTTCGCGCGCCAAAATCTCCCGCACTTGAGCAGCGGTGATTCCCTTGTCAAAACGCCCCGCGCCAATCTGATCGGTGATGCGCATCGCGGTATTGATCCCAAGATCCGCCTGAATGAGCAGATCCTCAAAGTCTTGCAGGGTCGCGGGATCAAGCTTTTTCTTGGTGAACAGGCCGGTGATACTGTTGCCCAACTGTTTGGAGGATTTGGCAAGCCCTTTTTTGAGCTTTTTGAACCAGCCGTTTTTTTCTTGCTTAGTCATTTGCAATCTCCTCGGCGATGAGCTGGCCTTGGTTGTGATCCCTGTCATAATCAACGATGCGCGCCATGACGATTTTCCCCGGCACCCCGGCGTTGCGAAAACGAACCGGGGCGAATTGCGGGGTGTGACCGGTTCGTTCGCGCTCGCGCAATACCGGCAATTGTTGGCCGATTAGGGTGTCAAACAAATTGCGCCGGGCTTTTTCCCCTTTGGCGCGCAATCGGGCGGCTCGGGCTTTTATGGTGGCGCGGTCGACTTGCGGCATGCGGGCGGCGGGGGTGCCCGGACGCGGCGAATAGGGGAACACGTGCAAAAAGCTCAAGCCGCACTCATCCACCAGGCGGAGTGTGTCGGCAAACATCTCCTCGGTTTCGGTGGGAAAACCGGCAATCAGATCGGCGCCAAAGACAATCTCAGGGCGGAGCTCTCGCAGTGTGTTGCAAAACCGGATGGCATCCCCCCGCAGATGCCGCCGCTTCATGCGTTTCAAAATCATATCCGCCCCAGATTGCAATGACAAATGCAGATGCGGCATCAACCGCGATTCGCTGGCCATGGCTTCAACAAGGGCCGGATCGCTTTCCAGCGCATCGATCGAAGACAGCCGCAGCCGGGGCAGGTCCGGCACTTTGCGCAAGATCAGTTGCACCAATTCCCCCAAACTCGGCCCGGCTTCGAGCTCCGCCCCATAGGCGGTGATATCGACCCCGGTCAAAACGATTTCTTGATAACCGCGTTCCACCAGCCGGTGGATTTGCGCCACGATATCACGGGCTGGCACCGAGCGGGAATGGCCGCGGCCAAAGGGGATGATGCAAAAGGTGCAGCGGTGATCACAACCATTTTGGATCTGGACAGCGGCCCGGGCCCGTCCTGAAAAGCTATCGATATCGACATGTTGGGCACAGCTGGCCGCCATGATGTCGCTGACCTGTAGCCGAGGGGGCGCGGTTTGGGCGAGACGGGTAAAGCTATGGGGCGATAGTTTGTCGGCATTGCCAAGCACATGATCGACTTCGGGCATCTGCGCAAATTGATCGGTTTCGGTTTGCGCGGCACAGCCGGTGACGATGATCCGGGTGGCGGGATTGGCGCGCCGCAGCCGCCGGATCGTCTGCCGGGTCTGGCGGACGGCTTCGGCGGTGACCGCACAGCTATTGATGATCGTGACATTGCGCAGCCCGGCGCGTTTGGCGTGCTGGCGCATGACTTCGGACTCATAGCTGTTGAGCCGGCAGCCAAAGGTGATGATATTGGGTTCTTCTTCTCGTTCTCGGCGCATTGATCCGCCTTTGCATATTAGATATTAGACTGCGTATCAGACGTTGAAATGGTATCGGCCGGGATCGAGACGGCCAGTGTGTTCCAGTTCGGTTGGCCCGGTCATCAAGATGTGGTCATCATGGCTGCGCCAGTCGATGTCAAGCGCGCCCCCGGGCAGGTGAACGCGGACCTGTCTTGAGGTCAAGCGCCGCCGTGCCGCCGTGACCGCGGCCGCACAGGCCGCCGTGCCACAGGCTTTGGTCAACCCGGCCCCGCGTTCCCAGACTTTGAGAACAATTTGCCGATCATCGATGATTTTGGCCAGCGAAATATTGGCGCGCTCGGGAAACAGCGGGTGATATTCTAAAAACGGGCCGATGCTGGCCAGATCATGGGTTTCAAGATCATCGGTGAAAAAAATGCAATGGGGATTGCCGACATTGACAACGCTTGGGCTGTGCAGAACCGGCGCGTCGATGGGGCCGATTTGCAATTCGATAAAGCGGGTATCGTGAAACTCCTCTGACAGCGGAATTTCATCCCAGCGGAATTTCGGCACCCCCATATCGACCGTGACCTGGCCTCCTTCGCCCAGACGCGCGCCGAGCAATCCGGCATTGGTTTTGATCAGGACGTCGTTGCGGCCTTTTTCCTCGGCGATGATCCGGGCGACGCAGCGGCTGGCATTGCCACAGGCATCGACTTCAGATCCGTCAGCATTAAAAATCCGCATCACCACATCCGGCCCAGACGGAAAATGAGGTTCAGGAGCCTGGAGCAAGATCACCTGATCACAGCCAATCCCGGTTTCCCGGTCCGCCAAGGCCCGGGCACTTGCCGGTGTGATCGTCACGGGTGTCGTGCGGCCATCGAGAATGACGAAGTCATTGCCAAGCCCGTTCATTTTCAAGTAATTCAGTGATGTTTCACTCACCCGATTTTACCTTCTCATGTTTTTTTCAAAAACAACCAGTTCTCGCCGCGCCGCAAATTTGCTAAGCTGAAATTTATGAAAACCGTTTTATGAGACGTGTTTAGCAGGAAGCTGGCATCGACGCCATGGTTTCATGGCGTTAAGCTGTATGTTGCCTGCCGTTTTGGCCGTTTTATTGCATTTGAAGGAAAGCTGATAGCAGATGGCAAAACCTCAGATCGATCCGCGGCGCAATGCTTATCGAGAAGACCTTGCGGCTGAATATTTGCGCGGCAAGGTCAAGGCGAAAGCCTATCGTAAGGGGGAAATCTGGCAGGTCAAGACCGCAGTTGCACCAGTGAAGCGCCGTCCCTCGGTGAGTGCGCCGCTGGATACCGAGGCGATGTTTGGCGAGACGGTGTTTGTTTATGAAAACAAGGGCGGCTGGGCCTGGGTGCAGCTCACCCGTGACCGCTATTGCGGCTATATGCCCGCGAACTGTCTCACCACCCAATTGCGCTCGCCAACCCATCGTGTCGAGGTGTTGCGCACCTTCGTCTATCCCAA
Source organism: Hyphomicrobiales bacterium (assembly GCA_015494185.1). Lineage (GTDB taxonomy): Bacteria > Pseudomonadota > Alphaproteobacteria > Rhizobiales > S144-35 > S144-35. The sequence goes on from WGBT01000278.1 coordinate 3,853, forward strand.
ACCGAACATCAAGGTGCCGCCGGTCACAGCCCTGAGCATGAACGCTTTGCTGACGGTCAGCGGCCATGAAGGGGATTTCGTACAATTGGCCAGCGGCGGCTATGTCTATGCCCGCCATGTGGTGCCGCTGGTCAGTTTTGCGCCGGATTTTGTCAGCGTGGCCCGGAAATTCGTCGGTACCCCTTATTTATGGGGCGGACGGCAAAGCTTTGGGATCGACTGTTCGGGGCTGGTGCAAGTGTCGATGGAAGCTTCAGGGCTGCAGGCGCCGCGGGATTCGGACATGCAGATGGCCGAGCTTGGAACCGCGCTTGATGATCCCTATGATCACGACTTTTTGATGCGGGGGGATTTGGTGTTCTGGAAGGGGCATGTGGGGATCATGGTCGACGAACAGCGCCTGTTACATGCCAATGGTTACCATATGGAAACCGTGGTGGAGCCGCTGGCAGAGGCGGTGTCACGCATTGCCCGCACAGAAGGGGATATTCTGGCGATCAAGCGGCTGCCCTCCCTAAGCCGTCTGCAACACAACCTGATTGCCGCGAGCTAGAGCAAAAGCCGATTTTATCTGATCGGATTTGCTCTAATGGTGAGATATTCCGGTGAGGGGGGCGGCAAGGTTCCAAAGCCCGAATGCAATGATCAAAATGCCAATGATCTGGCGCAGTCCTGGATGGCTGGCCAGTTGTCTCAACCCGTCTGCGGTATGGAACATGGCAAGCAGCATGGGCAGTGTTCCCAAACCAAATGCCAACATGAATAGAGCGCCCCATAGCGGTGTGCCTGTCGTCATAGACAATGCCAGCGCCGAATAGACCAGACCGCAGGGCAACCAGCCCCAGACAAGTCCAAGCCCAAACCGGCTTACCGGGCCGTTCATTGGCAACAAGGCAACACCCAGCGGGCGAATAGACCGCCACAGAGCACCACCCGCCCGCTCCAATTGAAGCAGTCCGCGCCACCAACCTGCCACATACAGGCCCAGCGCCACCATGAACCCGCCGGATATGATCGGGGCGAGTGGAAAGTTTTGGCCGAAGTCGAGCCGCGCCATTCCCATCCCCAGCGTGCCTGCCAAGGCGCCGATGACGGTATAGCTGGTCAGACGGCCGGCATTATAGCTGAGAACATTGAACCATTTATGCCAGATGGCAGAGCGGGTTCTTCCATCTTTCCCAGAAGGTGGCGTGGGGTTCAGCATGCCAACAATGCCGCCGCACATGGCGATACAATGTGTCGAACCAAGAAAACCGGTCGCAAAGGCGGTCAACAACAGTGGAGCCCATGCCATCCAAGGAACCTCTGAATACAAAGTGTGTGCCACCAAAGCCGTCCCCCCATCAACAACGGCCCTCTGCCCGTCGCCTATGGCCGCCGCCCGGCCTTACCTGGCCTTCTCAAAGCCGTTCGATGCGGATCATCTGGGGCGGGTTTTCAACATGACCATCGGCGGTGATGCTCTCCAAGGCGGCCCGTACGGCGGCTTCGGTGGTTTCATGGGTGATCATGACAACCGGGGTGGGCGCACCGATTTCACCGCGGGCATCAATGCCCGGCAAGGCTTCCGGCGGGCGTTTCTGGACGATACTTTCCAGCGAAATACCGTTTTCCGCCATGCGGCTGGCGATGGCTGCAAAGGCGCCGACATGATCGTAAACCGACAGACGAATATAATAGCCCCCTTCATGGGCACGCATCCGGGCCCGGCGATAAGGTGTGAGCTGTTCCGCTTTGGTGTTCAAGGGGGGGCGTATCATGCCGCGGCCGATATCGACAATGTCGCTGATCACCGATGATGCGGTTGGCCCAGCCCCCGCTCCGGGGCCGACAAGCATGATATCGCCGATAAAATCGCCATCGACGGCAACACAATTGGTGACCCCATCGACTTCGGCAATGGCAGAATGTTTGGGAATCATGGTGGGGTGGACCCGCTGTTCGATGCCTGAAGGGGTTTTGAGCGCCACCCCCAACAGCTTGATTTTATAGCCCAAATCATCCGCGGCCTGGATGTCCTCTGGGGTGATTTTCTCAATTCCCTCCAAATAGATCGAATCAAAAGAAATCTCAGTGCCGAAAGCCAAGCTGGTAAGGATCGCCAATTTATGGGCGGTATCATGACCGCCGATGTCGAAAGTCGGATCGGCTTCCGCATAACCGGCCTGTTGGGCTTCTTTCAAGACATCGGCAAAGGCGCGCCCTTCGCGTTGCATTTTGGTCAAGATATAGTTGCAGGTGCCGTTGAGAATGCCGTAAATCCGCGAAATTTCATTGCCCGCAAGGCTTTCGCGCAGGGTTTTGATGATCGGAATGCCGCCGGCTACCGCGGCCTCGAAATTCAACGCCACCTTATTGGCTTCGGCCAGCCGGGCTAAAGCGGTGCCATGATGGGCGAGCAAAGCCTTGTTGGCGGTGACAACATGTTTGCCACTGGCAAGTGCTTGTTCGACCGCCTGCCGGACAACGCCATCTTCGCCGCCGATCAGCTCGACAAACACATCGATATCCTCGGATTGGGCGAGCGCGCATGGATCATCGAACCATTGCATCTGGGACAGGTCAACGCCGCGATCTTTGTTCTTGTCGCGCGCGCATACGGCGGTGGTCACAAGGGGGCGGCCGGCACGGCTTTGCAGCGTGTCTTTATGTTTGGCGAGGATCTGCAAGACCCCGCCGCCGACCGTGCCAAGTCCGGCAATCCCTAAGCGAAGTGGCGTTTTCAACATAAGGCGTCAATCATATTCTGTTTCTGGCTAGGTTTGTTCTGTGCGGTGTTTAACATGGTCATCGTTAATGTTTAAGGGCGATAGGCGTAAAAATCTTTTCCCAATCTGATGACGGATAGTGGCAGTTTGCCGAATTTTTCCGGCCCAAACCTGTTCTTTCATTCCATGGTGTGCCGGATCCAGCCAAGCCGAGGCTCGCATTTTACAAATGCGGGGGTTTTACTGATGACAATCTGGCGCTTGTCAGCTTGTTATTTGAACCACGTTGTGCCCGGTCTCATCGCCATCGGCAAGAAATCTTTTCAGATTTCGGGCGGCTTGGCGAATGCGTTGCGGATTTTCCACCAAGGCAAGCCGTACATAACCCTCACCGAATTCCCCAAAACCAATGCCGGGAGAAACCGCAATATCGGCCTTTTCCAACAACAGTTTTGAAAACCGCAGCGAGCCCAAATGGGCAAACCGTTCTGGCAAGGGTGCCCAGGCAAACATGGTGGCAGGGGGAGAGGGGATTTCCCAGCCGGCATGGGCAAAGGACTGGACCAGAATGTCACGGCGTTTTTGATATGTCTTGCGCGCTTCATCAATGCAGTCTTCCGGGCCATTGAGAGCTGCAGCGGCCGCCACTTGGATGGGGGTGAAGGCTCCATAATCGAGATAGGATTTCACCCGGGCCAGCGCCGCAATCAACCGCTCATTGCCAACCGCGAAACCGAGTCTCCAGCCGGGCATGGAAAAGGTCTTGCTCATCGAGGTGAATTCGACCGCGATATCAATGGCGCCGGGAACTTGCAGGATCGAGGGGGGCGGCTTGTCGTCGAAATAGATATCCGCATAAGCCAGATCCGAAATCACGATCAGATCATGGCGTTTGGCATAGCTGATGATCTCTTTGTAAAAGTCGAGATCGGCAACCAGGGCGGTGGGGTTGGAGGGATAGTTCAGCACCAGCGCGATGGGCTTGGGAACTGAAAAGCGCATGGCCTTGTCAAGGCAGCTTAAAAATTCCGATGTTGGCGCGACGGGCAGATGACGAATCGTTCCCCCGGAAATGATGAAGCCGAACTGATGGATCGGATAGGTCGGATTGGGGACCAGGATCACGTCACCCGGAGCGGTGATCGCCTGGGCGAGATTGGCAAAGCCTTCTTTTGAGCCCAGCGTGGCAATCACTTGGGTTTCCGGGTTGAGCCTTACCCCAAAACGGCGCTCATAATAGGCGGCTTGGGCGCGGCGTAAGCCTTTGATGCCACGTGATGCCGAATAACGATGGGTTGAGGGTTTTTGAACGGTTTCGATCAGCTTGTCGACAATATGTTTGGGGGTTGGCAGGTCTGGATTGCCCATGCCAAAGTCAATGACGTCACGCCCGCGGCTGCGAGCCTCTGTCTTCAGCCGATTGACTTCCTCAAAAACATAAGGCGGCAGCCGTCTGATGCGATGAAAATCCTGAGGCACGGGGTCTTGATCCGGTCTAGGGGCAGTTGAACTTTCTTCAAGGCTGATCTTATAATCTATTCCGGCCTTGGCGTCACCCATCTCAAGACAACAAATCGGCCCCTGTTGTAAGATTGTGGTCTTATCTGGTGGTGGCATGATCCCCCCATGTTCGATTGGCGGCAAGAAGATCAACTCAACCGTTCAATAGCCATTATATTGTGGTGAAAGCTTGAAACCGGCCACAACAAGAGCGTGATAGGTTCTACGAAAGCATTAAAGAATGAATCACGATGGTGATGCCATCTTGACTTGGCGCAAGAGAAGAGGACGCAAGAAGAAAAAGATAACGCGCAAGGTTAGACAACGGCCGGCTTCTCTTGCTTCCGGTATCCAATGTCAGCGGCGTTCAATGTCGGTGATGGCGGTTTGACGATGAATACTTTGTTCAAGAGCCATTTCTTTGATGGTTTGCTCTTGCTCTTCAGGGGAGAGAACTTTTTTCATGGTGGTGGCAACATCGGTAATGGCTGGGAATTCGACAACATTCGACGCACAGCCCGAAAGCCCCAAAGTCAGCCACCCCAGATTGACAAGCACAATGATCTTCGCACAGGTCTTGCTCATTTTCCCCCTTGTTCCCCCTTGCTCCTTACCCCCATTTAATCTTGATCTTGCCATTCTGGTTACCATAAATCAGTGTCATCATCCAAGGTTTGCGCATGACGTCAAACAACCATAATTGTGTAAAAACGAAAACAAATTGGATATTGTTGTTTATTTGCCACAGTTTGAGCGGGACATCAGCAGAAGTAAAAGCAAATGAAAAAGGCTTGTCGGCACCTGCTGCAATGGGCTTGTGGCTTTAACCACTGGATTTTCAGCCGAAGCGAATCGGCTTCTTCTTAGAGACAAACCCGATCCTTGATGTGACCGGATTTTGCTCTAGCGAAGCTTTCGAAAAAGACGCAGCCCACCAAGAACGATCACATAACCGGTCATCGTCCCCAAAAAGGCCCCGCTCAATAAGCTTTCAATCGGCGAGAAATTGAGTTGATAACCTATGCCTGATTGTTCGAGCCATAACATCCCCGACAAGGTTGCGAGAATAAGAACAGGCGCGGAAAACAAGGCGATGGGCGCACTTTGCAGCTGTTCTTTCAGCACCAATAACGCAACCATGACGAGCCCCACCGCAAGCCCGTAGTGCAGGTTCGACATGCTGGCGAGATCAAGAACAAAATTCTCCAGTGCAATCAGCATGATTAAGCCCCCATCGCCATCGCTTTGCCAAAAGGATGATTTTGCGCCGAAAAGGACGCTTTCATCCTTCTTCTATAATGAGAATTATAGATACGAAATTTTTTAAGAAAAAATTAATCAGCACGATAGGATCAGGTTGACCGGCTATTGTTTCCCTATCAGGGAAACAGGGGCAATTGGGTAAGCCCAGTGGTTTCATCGAAACCGAACATGAGATTGAAATTCTGTAACGCCTGGCCAGCGGATCCTTTGACCAGATTATCCAGCGTTGAAATGACAATGGCGCGCCCGGGGATCCGGTCGGCAAACACCGCAATCCGGCAATAGTTGGAGCCGCGCACATGTTGGGTGGCTGGAATGAGACCTTCGTTTAGCACTTCGACAAACGGGGCTTCGGTATAGGCATCGCGGAGCCGCATACGAAGATCATCCGCACCAATGCCTTCGTTGAGCCGAAGATAACAGGTCACGAGTTCGCCCCGGCTCATGGGGGCTAGATGGGGGGTGAAATTCACGGTCACTTGGCGGCCGCTTGCGCGCGCCAGTTCCTGTTCGATTTCCGGCGCATGACGGTGGTTGGCCACTCCATAAGGTGACAGCCCTTCGCCGGCTTCGCAAAACAGGGTGTTTTGTTTCAAACCGCGTCCTGCGCCTGAAACCCCGGATTTGGCATCGATGATCAGATCCGCCGTGTCGATCATGCCGGCTTTGACGAGGGGTAACAGAGCCAACAAGGTTGCCGTGGGATAACAGCCGGGGCAGGCGGTGAGCCGGGCGGCTTTGATTGCCTCGCGGTAATGTTCGCTCAGCCCATAGACCGCCTGTTTGAGCAGCTCTGTGGCGCCGTGAGGGGCACCATACCAGGTCTGATAGGTTTCAGGATCGCGCAGCCGGAAATCCGCCGACATATCGATGATTTTCAAATGTACCGGCAGCTTGGCGATGATTTCGTGGGCGGCGCCATGGGGCAGGCCGCAAAACACAGCATCGATCTGGTCCCAGTCGACTTCGCTGACGTCAACCATATTCGGCAAACCAAAGCCATGAAAATGCGGAAAAACAGCGCCGGCCGATTGGCCGGCATGGGTTTTGGCGACCAAGGATTTGATGGCGATATTGGGGTGCCGGATGGCCAGACGGATGAGATCCGCCCCGGTATATCCAGAGGCCCCAATCACAGCGATATTGATCCGTTCGTTTTGCATGGCGGTGAATTGCCCGAATTTGTTGCGCTTCGCAATATGTTTTTTTTGATGGTCGATCTGGTTCTGTTGCCTCTTGGGAATGGCGGCGTCATTACATTGTGGTCGTCCGTATCACATACCCCTGAAAAGTATAACCTCCAAAACTCAAGTTTTTACTTTCGAAAGAAAATATATTTTACTTTTGTTAATATATTGGTGAAATATTCATGATGTATTGATGTTAATTCTATCGATGTTGTCAAGGATTGGAGGTGATTTCCTTCCGATCCATTTGCGATCTATTATTATTCTAAACAATCATAATTTTGCGAGAGAATTGTCATGGGACGGAGAGACTATTTTGCAGGAGGGATGACACAACCGGTAAGCGGTGCTGTTCAGTCGGCTGAAGAGCTGTTCCAGTTGGGGTTGAGTTATGCTACTGGACGCAACGGGAACTACAATCTCGTCTCGGCACATAAATGGTTTTCCATTGCGGCGCTATGTGGCAGCACACGTGCCAAACGCTTTCGCGCTGAAATTGCAAGCGAATTGACGAAAGCAGAATTACGTAAAGCTCAGCGTGATGCGCGCAACTGGCTCAAACGCAATCGAATTATTTAAGGCTCGTCCGCCTTCCCATACGAC
>WGBT01000279.1 GCA_015494185.1 Hyphomicrobiales bacterium
GCGTCAGATGTGTATAAGAGACAGGATGAAGGCCGCAGCCTCGATCAATATTTGTCCCAGCAACCAAGCTTGAAAGACCACCTTCTTGAGCAGCTTTCGATGGCAGCCTTGCCTCCCACGGACCGGTTGATCGGCGCCAATCTCATCGAAATGGTCGATGAGGCGGGCTATATTCGCGGCGAACTCGATGACTTGGCGCACCGGCTTGGCACCACATTGCCCGCAATCGAACGGGTCTTGACGGTCTTGCAAGGCTTTGATCCGGCGGGGATTTGCGCCCGCAACCTTGCTGAATGTCTGAAATTACAGCTCAAGGACCGCAACCGGCTCGATCCGATGATCGCAACGGTCCTGGACCATCTCGATCTTCTCGCCGCGCGCAAATTTACTGATCTCAAGCGGCTCAGCGGCGCCAGCGATGAAGATTTGGCCGACATGATCGCCGAAATCACCCGGCTCGATCCCAAGCCGGGGTTGCGCTTTGAGCGGACCGAAGTGCAGCCCATTATTCCGGATATTCTGGTTTCAAGGCGCAATGACGGTTCCTGGCATGTGGAATTGAACAGTGAAACTTTGCCCAAAGTGTTGGTGAACCGCCGCTATTTCACAACCGTCAGCCGCAAGGCCACCGGTGCCGACAAAGAATATATCTCCGAACAATTGCAAAACGCCAACTGGCTGGTCAAGGCGCTGGACCAACGCGCTCGAACGATTTTGAAGGTCGGCAAAGAGATTGTCCGCCAGCAGGACGGTTTCTTCACCCATGGGGTGGAACATCTTCGCCCCCTCAATCTGAAAACTGTCGCTGACGCCATTTCCATGCACGAATCAACCGTCAGCCGTGTTACGTCGAATAAATATATCGGCACCGATCGCGGCATTTTCGAGATGAAATATTTCTTCACTTCGGCAATCGCATCGTCTGGCAATGGCGAAGCCTTGTCATCTGAAGCGGTCCGGCACCGCATCAAACAGTTGATCGATGCCGAACCTCCCAACAAGGTGCTCTCCGATGACAAAATCGTTGCCGCCTTGCGCGAAAGCGGTATCGAAATTGCCCGCCGTACGGTGGCCAAATATCGTGAAGCAATGCGAATCCCCTCCTCTGTTCAGCGCCGCCGGGAAAAAATGATGGCACTGCGCAGTAGCAGTAAAGGAAGCCAAACTTGATCAATGGTTTTGCCTCAAAGCCCCAGGTTTCCTTTTCTTCAATAATGCCTTTCCCAACAATCGCAGCACGTTCTTGTTTGACAGCGGCTCCAGCCGGGGCTAGGATTTTTCCACATTGCGGCAAAATACCGCTCATCTCAAATGAACACCCTATCGGCATACCGTCGGACATGATCGTTCTTATATGCAACTCAATAAGTGGGAAACAGCCGTTTAACCAGCCACAGTGTCTGGCGTGTTAAGCCTATGGCTTTAGGATATCGTTTGGGCATGAGAATTATGGAAAACTCAAAGAACAACCTTGGAAAAACTCTGAAACATTCAAAACATTTTCATGTTTTAAGACGCAAATTATCCCTCCATTTATGGAGCTGAATATGCGTAATCTTGGGTCATATTAGTTTTATTATTGAGTGAATGATCAAGATTTAAACCGCTAAGAAAAGCAGCTTCTGAATTGTTCAGAAGCCCCTTAACAACAAGGGTGATGGTGAATGACGATTAAAATCATAGGCAAGAATATCGATGTCGGTGATGCCCTTCGCGAACATTTGCAAAGCCGGATCGAAGAATCACTCAATAAATATTTGGGGCGCAGTTTTCCTGGACATGCCAGTATCGAGAAGGTCAATGGTAATTTTGCCACTTTGATTTTCATAACCTTATGGTCAGGAATCAATCTGCAGGCCAAGGCCGAAGCCCCGGACCCTTACGCCAGTGCCGATGCCGCGGCAGAACGAATCGACAAGCGTTTACGCCGCTATAAACGGCGCCTTAAGGATCACCACGCCAAATTCTCCGGCAATGGGCGATTGCCGGCAGAAGGGGCTATGAACTATGTCATTCAGCCCTATGAAGGTGACGAAGACAGTGAAGAAAAGGCGCATGAAATGAACGGGGCACCGGTTATCATTGCCGAAACCCGAACAGAAATCAGGCAATTGCAAGTAAGTGACGCGGTTATGGAAATGGATCTGTCCGAACAATCATTTTTGATTTTCAAAAATGCCAAGAATGGAAAGATCAATATCATTTACCGGCGCGATGATGGCAATATCGGCTGGATTGATCCGGAACTCAACAAAGCAAGTTAACTCTGAGCACACTGCAACCGGGCCAACGCTGGAAAACTTGATATGAGGAAGTCATGGATATCTCTGAACTCCTGACACAGGATCGAATCATTGCACCGCTGAAAGCCAAGAGCAAAAAACAGGTGCTCCAGGAAGTGTCCGCCCGGGCGGCAGATATCACCCAGCTCAGCCAGCGCGATATTTTTGACGCCTTGTTGCAACGCGAGCGGCTGGCTTCCACCGGGGTCGGCCGGGGCATCGCCATTCCTCACGGCAAAATAGCTGGTCTTGACAAAATCGTAGGCTTATTTGCGCGGCTGGAAAAGCCGGTGGATTTTGACGCTTTCGACAATGAACCGGTTGATCTGCTGTTTGTCCTGCTGGCTCCGGAAACAGCTGGTGCTGATCACCTCAAAGCATTGGCCAAGGTCTCCAGACTGTTACGGGACCAGCACGCCGTTGAACAATTGCGTGGCTCCAAAGATCGTGCAGCCCTTTATGCCATTCTCACGGCC
>WGBT01000280.1 GCA_015494185.1 Hyphomicrobiales bacterium
ATATTGCCTATAAAAGATAAGCTACATTTGCTCTGACGGGCAGTGTCAGCCTGCCCCTCCCCCCACCTTTGGTGGGCCTGAACCTGTCCTTGCATTCCATGGTTGGACACTGGCATTTTCCTCAACCTTGTCAAGGGTTACAACCGCTTCGCGGCCGCTTGCAGCGGCCCTTGACAAGGTTGAGGAAAATGCAAAAACGCTCACCATGGAAAGCAAGGACGGATCTGACATGATCCAGCAGGCGCAAAACCACTCCTTACATAATTAATTGGCCTCGTGTCCTTGGTTCCTTTCACCTCCCTGACCTTGGCTCCCTCCCCCAATTTGCGAAGCATCTTCAAAAGGGGACAGAAAGCATCAGCAGGCACTGCTAAAGACCTCCAGTATATTCCTGCCTCCTTATTCCCCGGCCTGGATCAGGGCGCTGACGTGGGTGGCCACGCTGTCCCCAAGCGCCTTGAGATCATAGCCGCCTTCAAGCATCGAGACCATACGGCCTTGCGCAAACTTGTGGGCAATTTCGGCCAATTTCAGGGTTATCCACTCAAAATCGTCTTCCACAAGTGCCAGCCCCCCGAGCGGATCCGCCTGATGGGCATCGAAACCGGCTGAAATCAACACCAGATCCGGCGAAAAATCCATCAAAGCGGGAAAAATGCGCTCACGCATCGCCGCCTTGAACTGCTCGCCCTGATCACCCGCCCGCAGCGGCGCATTACAAATATTGCCAACCCCGGTTTCGCTCACAGCCCCGGTTCCCGGAAACAGCGGCATTTGATGGGTCGAGCCATAAAACAGACTGCTGTCGGACCAGAAAATATCTTGGGTGCCGTTGCCATGATGGACATCGAAATCGATCACGGCCACCCGTTCGACACCATGAACAGCACGGGCATGACACGCCGCAATGGCGATGTTCGAGAACAGGCAAAACCCCATCGGCCGGTTCCGTTCGGCATGATGGCCGGGGGGACGTATGGCGCAAAATGCATTGTGGCTTGCCCCCGACATCACTTGATCGACAGCCAACAGTCCAGCCCCAACCGCATAAAGCGCCGCTTTGAAACTGCCCGGCGACATCACCGTGTCACCATCGAGATGAACCAAGCCTTGCTCAGGCGCTGCTTTCGCAAGAGCTTCAAAATAGCTCTCCGGATGGGCCAGGGTGGTGTGCTCCACCGTTGCTTGCGGCGCCTCGGCATGAACGAGCTTAGCGAACTCATCGGCTGACAAGGCCTGCTTAATGGCTTGCAACCGTTGCGGCCTTTCCGGATGCCCGGCACCGGGTTGATGATCGAGACAGGCAGGATGAGTGACCAACAACGTCGTCATAACGGATCTCCACAACCGGCCACTTTGAAATTCTTACCACTGCGGGCGACTTGCAGCTTGAGCGCATAGGTCATTGGCGTAATTTGCTCGGCATAGAATTTTATCAGTTCCAAATGTTGCTGATAAAGCGGATCCTTATGGGCCCGGCCGGTGACCACGGCTTTGAGAAGATAGCTGCCGCCTGTGGCCAGCGCCATCAACATGCAGTAAGGGGCGGCCGCAAACTGCGCGCCGTCCTTGTCCCGGCGCAGTTTTTCACGTATCCGCTCACTGGCATCGACCAAATCGGACACGGCTTCCGCAATCCGCCGGGCAATCGGCTGCAATTCGTTGCTGCCCATCTCCAACACCGCATTGGCCGGCGCATTGAGATCGGCAACGAAATCCTCCAAGGCCTTCCCTTGACGTATCCTTATCTTACGGGTCACGAGATCGAGCGCCTGCATCCCGCTATCGCCTTGATAGAGCGGCAAAATCCGGGCATCACGATAAAGTTGCGCAAGCCCGGCTTCCTCCAGATAGCCAATGCTGCCCAACACTTGCAGCGCCGTTGAGGTCACTTCAACACCGACTTCGGCGCCGAAGAACTTGGCCAGCGGTATCAATATGGCGGCTCGTTCCAAAGCCCTTTCGTGTTGGGCAGGGTCTGCGGCCTGATTGCGCGCCAGATCAAGGGCTTCAGCGGTACGGTAACAAATCGCACGGGCGGCGGCAGTCTTGGCCCGCATGGCCATGATCATGCGGCGGATCTGTGGCGGCTCGGTCACCTCGGTCATAGCAACACCGCCCCCTGACAAGCTGTCTGGTCGTTTGCTCGAACCGCGGGTCTGCTGGCGCTGGGAAGCATAAGCCATCGCCTGTTGCAAAGCCCGTTCGGCCACGGCCACCCCCTGCACCCCAACCTGCAGACGGCTGTCATCAAGCCTTGCGAGAAGATTGACAAGTTTCTGTTTTTCCTTGCTGATCAGCCAGCCTCGTGCGCCGCCTCGCTGGCCCAGTGCCATGGTGCAAACAGGGCTGGCATGCAAGCCAAGCGTCCTTTCAAGGCGCGTGCAGACGATATCATTGCGCGCCCCCAAGCGGCCATCAGGTTCGGCCAGAAATTTGGGCACCAAAAACAACCCCAGCCCGTGATCTCCTGAGGCACCATCCGACCGGGCATCGAATGGCGCCTCAGGCAGCCGCGCCCAGACCAAATGAACGATATTTTCGGCCAGATCATGCTCGCCAAAGGGAATGAAGGATTGGCGGCCATGCAACAGATAGCTGCCGTCAGGACCAGAGGCTGAAGGCGGGGCTGGTTCGGCGCGGCAGTAGTCGATGCCCCCCAGATCAGGGCCCCCTTCAAGCCCTTCAAGCCCTTCAAGCTCTGGCAACGCGGTCAACACGATTTGCCCGGTCCATTCCCCGCTGACCAGTTTCGGCAAATAGCGTTCCTGCAAATCTCGACGGCCATGATCACGCAAAATGGCCACGACACTTTGGCTCAACACCGGCAACAGGCCAAAAGACAAACCGGCATGGTTCCAGATTTCGGTCAGCGCCACGGCGATACGAATGGGCAAGCCCTGACCGCCATAAGCTTTGGGGGCCGCAACCGCGGGCCAACCGGCCGCGCAGAACTGGTGATAGGCTTCCCACCAGCCTGGCGGCATGGTGACAACACCATTGCCGGACGCCAGCGCAGGACGACTCCCAGTTTGCTCCAGCGGCAACAGAATATCGCGGGCGAATTGCGCCGCCTCATGCAAGATCGCCCCGGCGCGCGCTTCATCGATATCGCTATCGCTCCCGGCCACGCTGCCGCCATTTGCCTCGCCAGCCAAATCCGCGCTATGTTTCAGACAATAAAGCAGCTCGGCAACGGGCGGCTCAGGGAGCGGTTCACGGGGTGGTTCAGGGCGCTTGGAAACTTCAGGGGCCATGCAATGCATCCTCTGCTAAGGTGATCATACCGTTCCAACAATTTTGTCGCTCTTCGATACTCTATCATGGTCGAGGCCACAGTAGCCATGCAACACGCTCAGGCAAGTGAAATTTCACCTTTCGACACACAAGGACGGCGGCGCAACGCCTTGATCACCGGTGCTTCCAGCGGCATTGGTGAGGCTTTCGCCCAAGTTTTCGCCCGCAATGGCTTCAATCTGGTCTTGGTCGCCCGCCGCGAGGCACGCCTGCACAAGATCGCTGAAACCCTCAAACAGGCCTATCCCATTGAAGCCCATGTCCTGCCCGCCGATTTGAGCCGCCCAGAGGCTGGAGCTGCGATTTTCGCGCAACTTGCACAATGGGATATCCCCATCGATGCGCTGGTCAACAATGCCGGCAGAGGTCTGCCCGGCAAATTGCGCCACAGCCCCTGGTCAGCGCACCGCGATTTCATCGAACTGATGGTAACCTCTTATGTGCAACTGGCCTATTTGGCCGAACAACAGATGATCCCGCGCGGCTATGGCCGGATCATCAATGTCGCCTCCTTAGCCGGCTTTACACCGCCTGCGGCCGGGCATACACTTTATAATGCGGCCAAATCCTTTATCATCAAATTCAGCGAAGCCCATGCCGAGGAAGTCCGCGGCAAAGGCATTCATGTCACCGCCCTGTGCCCCGGCTTCACATGGAGCGAGTTTCACGATGTTTCCGGAACCCGGCATCTGGTTTCACAATATCCAGATTATATGTGGATGTCAGCTGCTGAGGTGGCACAACAAGGTTTTGAGGCGGTGATGGCGGGCAAGACGGTCCATATCCCCGGCCGGATCAATCGCACGATCGCCCGGCTGGTGAAATATCTGCCAGATCGTCTGGCCCGTTGGCTGACCCGCAGTCAGGCCCAAAAATACCGGCTTTCAACACGCCCCAATAAGCCCAATCAATAAGCCTCAAGTGAGTCCAAAGAGCACCATGGAAAACAAGCCCAATGAAACTTCGAGCATCCTGCGCGAGGCCACCCCTGAAGCAGTAGCCTCGGCCGCAGAGTTGTTGCGCCATGGCAAGCTGATAGCCTTTCCCACCGAAACCGTTTATGGGCTTGGCGGCGATGCCCGGTCAGATCAGGCGGTGGCACAAATCTTCGCCGCCAAGAAGAGGCCGCAATTCAACCCGCTCATCATTCATGTCAAAAATCTCAACGCCGCCCTTGAAACCGCTGAGTTTTCAGCGCTAGCCCAACAACTGGCAGAGGCTTTCTGGCCCGGACCGCTGACCCTGGTGTTGCCCAAACGCAAAGACTGCGGACTTTCAAAACTGGCCAGTGCCGGGCTTGAAACCGTAGCCCTTCGGGTTCCCAACCATCCCACAGCCCTTGATCTTTTGAACGCCTTCGATGGCCCGATCGCTGCCCCAAGCGCCAACCCGTCGGGGCGTTTGAGCCCCACCGAAGCGGAACATGTCGAGGCAACCTTGGCCGGCCAAGTCGCCGCCATTCTCGACGCTGGCCCCTGCCCTATTGGCGTCGAATCCACCATTCTTGGCTTTTACGGCAACCAACCGGTGCTGCTCCGTCCGGGCGCCGTTCCAGTGGAAGACATAGAAGCCCTTCTTGGCGTCGAACTGACACAACCGGCCCCCGGCCCAAAGCCCCAATCTGCCGGACAGCTGGCCAGCCACTATGCCCCTTCAGCCCGGCTGCGGCTCAATCAACGAACCTCAAAGCCTGGTGAAATGTTGCTGGCCTTTGGCCCCGATGCCCCCAAGCAGGTTCCCGGCCTCAATCTCTCCCCCTCAGGCGACTTGACCGAGGCCGCGGCCAATCTATTTGCCTATTTGCATATTCTGGATGAAACCGGCGTTGAGATCATCAATGTGATGCCGATTCCCAATCATGGTCTTGGTGTGGCCATCAATGACCGGCTTACCCGTGCTGCAGCCCCACGGCCCCACCTGAAAAACAACCCGGAAAACAGCGATGCGTAAACGTGACCTGCCGTTCCATGAAAGTGAACTGCGTTGGGAAACGCCCCATTATCCGATCGCCAAACGGTTCGACGACGGTTATTTCAGCCGCGATGGCGGGCGCGCCGAAAGCCGTGAAGTCTTTCTTAAGGGCAATGACTTGCCCGCCCGATTGAGCCAACACGCCCAATCAGGGACCGGCGATTTCACCATTGCCGAGCTTGGCTTTGGCACGGGCCTCAATTTTTTCGAGACGGTTTTGCTGTGGCAGCAAGTCTTGTCACGCTTTCCCGCCGCCAAAGCAAAACTGCGTTTTGTTTCCTTTGAACAATACCCGCTTGCGCGCGCCGATCTTGAACGGGTCTTGCGCCCCTGGCCGGACTTGCTCACCTTATGCCGGACGATTTTGCAGCCCTGGCCCCCTATATCCGGCTGGCAAACCTATGAAACGGACCATGTCAGGCTTGAGCTGGCGGTGGGGGATGCCAACAGCCTGCTGCCGGAATGGACCGGCGCAGCGAATGCTTGGTATTTGGATGGGTTTGCGCCGGCCAAGAACCCTCAACTGTGGAACGCCCGGCTGATGCAGCTGGTGGCCAGCAAGACCAGGACAGAAGGCACCTTTTCCACCTATACCGCGGCCGCGCAAGTCCGGCGCGATCTGATGGCCGCCGGATTTGAGGTCACCCGCGTGGCCGGATTTGGGCGCAAACGCCACCGCCTCCAGGGCTGCCTGAAAGCAATCGCCTGAGCCCAACCGCATATGATCCCCCCTACCCAGCCTGATTGCCCCCCAAGCCATCCTTCCGGAGCCATCGTCGCTCGCCTCACCCCCTTTCAGGTGAGCGACGATGGATGCGGGAGGATGGCGGGCTATCCTTTTGGTGAATCGGAAGCGAGCTTCCCCCTCCTGCCACGAATCCAACAAGCCATTTGAGGAAGGCTCAAATCACCTGCCCCCTTATTACAATGACCGCCGTTTCTTGCTCTCGCCGGATTATCAAAGCATGGTTTGCCCCGTGAGACGGCAAGCCGCGGTGATTTTGCAAATTTCTTCCTTTAATAGAGGGACAAAACCATCGCGTAACTTCTATTTATACTCACAAAATGCTTTCTGATCAGTTGCATTCCCATTATAAAGTCACTTGGGAACCGTTCTGGCAGTGGTTTTTCTGGCGTAAGGTCAAGTTCCTTGTGAAGACAATTCTTATTACCATGTTGCTGTTCCCGCTTGCCGCTCTTGTGCTGTTGCGTTTTGTCGAACCGCCGCTGACAACCGGCATGGTGGCGGCAAAGCTCAACGGCCATACCATCCGCCATAAATTCGTGCCGCTTGAAAGGATTTCCCGGCATTTCGTGCCGGCTGTGATCATGAGCGAGGACAACCGTTTCTGCGATCACTGGGGCGTGGACTGGGAAGCCATTGGCAAACAGCTGAAACGGCTGGAAAAGGGGCAAAGACCGCGCGGCGCCAGCACCATCACCATGCAGACCACACGCGCCATCTTTCTTTGGCAGGGGCGCTCCTATTTGCGCAAGACTTTGGAACTGCCCCTGGCAACACTGATGAGCCTGATTTTGCCCAAACGCCGTGTCATGGAACTTTATCTCAATGTTGCAGAATGGGGGCCGGGCATTTACGGTGTTGAAGCCGCGGCCCGGTCTTATTTCGGCAAACCAGCAGCCACCCTTTCGAAACACCAGGTGGCCTTACTGGTGGCGGCCCTGCCCAATCCCCGGCTGCGCCGTCCGAACCGCCCCAGCCGGTTCCTGCGCAAACGGGCCAGACGGGTGGCATGGCGTGCCAGCAGGGCGCGCGGTTATCTGAAATGTTTGAGAAACGAAAGCAATCATCGATGGGCGTCACGCCGCTAAAGGTCCTGTTTCTGGCCGACGATAAACCAGGCCACTATCATCTCACCGAAGGGCTGATCGAAGCGCTGAAACGGCTGCGTCCGGTGGACGTGACCCGGCTTACCGTGCAACGCAAGTTTTTCGCTCCGGGGCGCTTATTGACCCAGATGGTCCAAGCCGAGCTGCCGCCGTGGCAAATCTTGCGATTTGGCTATGGTCTCAAGCCGGCGCAGCTACCTCCCGAAGCCGATCTGGTGGTTTCTGCGGGCGGCAATACAATGGCTGCCAATATCGCGGCGGCCCGCGCCCTTGGCGCACCGAATATCTTTCTTGGAGGATTGCGCCGCTATCAGCCAGAGAATTTCACCCTGGTGATCAATTCCTATCAGCGTTTTGCCAAGCTGCCCCGCCATTTGATCGTTCCCAAACCCAGCAAACATGATCCCGACAAACTGGGCCGCCCTGCAATCCCGCCGCAATTTGGCCCCAACCGCCTTCCCAAGCGGATCGGACTGCTCTTGGGAGGCAATTCCGCCTATTACCGTTTCGAGGATCACGACTGGCGCCAGTTGATCGACTTTATTCTCAGCTCCCATAAAACCGCCGGCTGGCGCTGGCTGGTAAGCACTTCGAGACGCACCCCAGACTCTGTTGCCGACTTACTCAAAGACGCAGCCCACAAGGCGCAAAACCAGGCGATTTCCGTCTTCATCGATTATCGAACGGCGGGGCCGGGGACCTTGGAGACGGTCTTTCGGCAAAGCGATGTTATTCTTTGTACAGAGGACTCCAGCACGATGATTTCCGAAGCCATTGCCTTGAAACTGCCCGCCATTGGCCTGACCCCTGAAAACCACCAAATCCGCCCCCAAGAGCGCGAATACCGGCGCTATTTGCAAAGCCTCAACTTGACCAGGACGTTGCCCATAAAAGCGCTCTCGGTTCCTCTTCTGGCTGCAACCTTGGCTGAAATTGAGCCCATGCGGGAAAACCATCTTGATACGCTGGCCGCCAAACTCAAAGCCCGCCTGCCTGAACTATTTTAAGGCGCATCGGGCTTGACGGGCAATGAGTCGCTTACAACACACGCCTTCCGGACCGGATCTGACATCGTCTATAA
>WGBT01000281.1 GCA_015494185.1 Hyphomicrobiales bacterium
GTCAAGAACTGCCAAAGGCGGCCGCGTGCGGCTTCATCCCCCTTGACAAAGTTTGGGTAAATTGCAAAGTTGCTCATCATAGAAGGTTAAGGGCAGATTTGAGCCTAAAACTTATGAAGCATATCAACACCCCTTGCCTTAGACTTCTATCACGTCAATTCAGGTATCCTCCCCAAAAGGAGAGAATACAAAAAGTGTCAGGCTGATCAACGACCAAAGACCTCCACCAGTATATGAGCCCGTCACTGGTCGTCAGATCAAAAATATCGATTTTTACACTTTACCTGAAAATCGGCTCCCACTCGACGGACTTGTGGTCGTAGGATCACGGTTTTTATACCGCCGGTCTTTATCATTGAACGCTGACGTTTCTCGTATCTCTTTGAACTTTTGCGTGAATTGAACGGTATATGAAGAAAGGTGAGGGATCGCTGGCATTACCCCCCTTCTTGAGCTTGACGTTCTAGAGTTCAGGGCATACAAAGCTTTAAAACGAGACGACAATGAAATATGACCTAAGGGATAAAACCTAGGCTCTCCTCACTGAAAATATCATATCAAAATCAGCCCCAACACAGCGCCATTATTTTCACAACAAGTCTCCAATGTCTGCCACCGCCTCATCACAAGATCACAAGACTATTTTAGTGCTCAATGGTCCGAATTTGAACCTGCTTGGAAGGCGGGAGCCTGATATCTATGGGCATGAGACACTTCGTGATATTGAGGAAAAAACCCGCGAGCGTGCCAAACAGTTCAATCTTGATGTCATCTTTCGGCAGAGCAATCATGAAGGCGAGCTCATCGACTGGATTCATGAAGCCGGTTTTGCGCCGAAAAGCCGTGTCAAAGGGATCATTCTCAATGCTGGCGCCCTCACCCACAGTTCCATCGCCCTAGCAGATGCCTTGTCCGCGGTCAAACTGCCCTGTGTCGAAGTCCATCTGTCAAATATCTTCAAACGCGAAAGCTTTCGCCATCACTCTTATCTTTCACCTGTCGTTATTGGCATGATCACAGGCTTTGGCGCCTTTGGCTATGTGCTGGCAATAGAGGCCCTCGCCTATCATCTTAACCACAAGCAATCATCATCTTAATGGAAACCGCAGACAGGGAGCAATAAATAATACCGGCGGCATTGCATTGACCGCCGATCTCTCCATATCTCTTTGGAAATTCCACACAAATGGCACGACATAGGTGTCAAGAACAACGAGCTTTCGTATAATACCGGCGGTATTTATCATTGACCGCTGACGTTTTTTCGTATCCCTTTGAACTTATACGTTGATTGAACGGTATGCGGGGCAAGGTCTCAGGGGCCGCTGGTATAAGCTCCTATTCAAGGATAGTAGCTCTGATTTTGCAGCTGGACACCCGTCTTGAAGAAGAAAATCCTTCGCAGCCTCTAGCCCCACCGCGAATTCATGAAAGTGAAGAGAGACTGCGAAGAAAAGGAAATGCTGATCTGGATTTAAGGAGACGCCACCAATTCCGTTCCTGGAAACGCAACAACAAACACCAAGCTCACGATACCTTTTCGATTTTCACTTTCGTTTGGCTTTCGTCTCCTCATCCAATTCCCCAAATTCCCCCCCCCGCTTCAAGCCGGAGCACTTGAAGACAAGAATTAGCGTTTTGAGAATTGGAAGCTGCGGCGTGCCTTGCGGCGGCCATATTTCTTACGCTCAACCACACGGGCATCGCGGGTCAAAAAGCCGCCTTTTTTCAGGACCGGACGCAATTCCGGTTCGTAATAGGTCAGCGCTTTTGAAATGCCGTGGCGTACGGCCCCGGCCTGCCCCGACAGCCCCCCGCCTTTGACGGTGCAGATCACATCATACTGATCCTTACGGCCGGTAACATTCAAGGGTTGCTGCAAAATCATTTGCAAAACTGGACGGGCGAAATATTTATCAAATGGTTTTTTATTAACCGTAATTCGCCCAACACCCGGTTTAATCCAAACCCGGGCAATCGCGTCCTTACGTTTGCCGGTGGCATAAGCACGGCCATAAGCATCAAGTTTCTGTTCATGAACCGGCGCATCTGCCGTTACGGCCGTTTCTCCTTGCCCCCCATCGGCAACGCTACCCAATTCTTCCAAAGATTTAATCGGTTCATCCGCCATCATTCTTCAATCGCTTTCAAATCTTCTATCTTGATCTTGTACCTTGCAGGCTGTTTCTCAGTTCATGAACAGGCGCCTAGCTGATTGACTTGGGACGTAACTTGTTCTTTGCATTCATCGCCCCAACATCGAGCGGCTCTGGTTTCTGCGCGGCATGGGGATGTTCAGGCCCCGCATAGACAAACAGATGCTTGAGTTGTTTACGGCCCAGCGGCCCTTTCGGCAGCATGCGTTGCACCGCTTTGCGAATAACACGGTCGGGAAATTTGCCGTCGAGATATTGATGAGCTTTGCGCTGTTTAATACCACCGGGATAGCCAGTGTGCCAATAATAGGTCTTGGTGTTACGCTTGTTCCCCGTCAGCGCCACTTTTTCAGCATTGATGACAATGATATTATCGCCGCAATCCATATGGGGGGTGAAGATGGGCTTGTGTTTACCGCGAAGCATTTTGGCAATCAAAGAGGCAACACGGCCGAGGACAAGCCCCTCAGCATCAATCACATACCATTTTTTTTCAATGTCAGCGGGACGCGCGGAATAGGTCTTCATGGTTCTCATCTGTCCTGATCAAGCTTTTTTATGTATTTGAATCTCAGCTCTTGAATGTATAAAATTTCTGTAACAAATTAAAAAGTTTCAGATCCCGACCTTCCATTCCATGATGAAACCTTCGCATTTCCCCAAACTTTGTCAAGGGTGGAACCGCTTCGCGGCCGCTTTTAGCGGCCCTTGACAAAGTTTGGGAAAATGCAAAAACGCTCACCATGGAATGCAAGGACAGGTTCGCCGGAAGAAGCTTATCTGAGATCCTGCAGGCCGTTTCTGCCTCTCACGTTAAGTCAAACGCAGTTCCTCAC
>WGBT01000282.1 GCA_015494185.1 Hyphomicrobiales bacterium
CTATCGCGCTTTACTGTGTCCCGCAAGTATCTTTGACTTTAAGCTGCAATCCGGTGGTGACAGAAGAACCTTGGCCCGGGGATTATGATGGGACTCTTCTCTGATATATGCTCAGCCTAGGCTCAGGCCCCATAAAGGGCGTGGATGCCAGCGATATTTCGCGAAAATGCCGCCCGAAGGGCCTGGCGCAAAATCCCGGTAATGCGAGACAAATCATTGTCCATTTCATGATTTTGCGTCAGACTGGCGCCGCGCAATTTATGGGTCCTGAGCCTAGATCAAGTGATAGATTTCGTTCAGCTCCAGTGGCAATTTGATATAGACATTGTCGTTTTCCGGAGCTTGCGGGCGTTCGATCCCACGGGGCAATAGGATGGTGGCGCTTTTGCTGCCTTTCATGCCAGCGGGCAACACCAAAGGACCTGAAGCGATATAAATTTCATTTCCGGAAGCCATTTTGCGAAAGAGATTATGCAACGAAATCCCAGGATTTGAAGACCTGATCAGCTCTTTCAAGGCGTCCAGTTTGGCCTGAGATAAAGGGAACAGGCTTCCTTCATCAACCAACGCGGCGATATATTGATCACGTTTTTCTTCGCGGCCATCGACCACAGGGGTGACGGCAAAAATGGCGGCGGCATCAACCGGTTGGAGAGGGATTTCAAAGCCGCGGTCGGGTCCAATCTGAATTGTGGATCGTTTGACCGCAAAGATGAAATCGTCAGGGCCGCGCCCGAAATGGTTTTGCAGAATTTCTGTGACGCGGGCTTTGGCGATGTTGTGGCGAACGAGCTCAGGCATCGCGATACAGTTTTCAACGGCAAATTTTGGATCTTTTTGAACCAAAAACGAGGGGGAGATGCCTTCAGGGACATTGGCCAATATTTGACCATGAAGGCCAATGGCAAGGATGCCCGCCACGGTGACGTCTCCGGCTTTGTGCAAATTCCACAAAATCGGCGCGCGGCTGCTGAGAATGAGGAAGACCGGTTTGTCATTGCGGGTGAGCTTCAGATTGACCATGGTGGTTTGATGGGCCGTGTCACTGGCAACCACAAGTGGCGGATTCTTTGTGCCGCGTTGGAGATTGACAAATTGCACAAAGGCATCCTCAGGGATGTCTGGCAAGAGACAGCCCTGACCACGGCTGGCGGTGATTTGATCCAAATTTTTGTGCGCAAGAGGAATGAAAGCGGCACTGCCAAGAGCCGCAAGCTTCGATAATAAGGTTATGAAGATGAGGGTCGCGGCAAAGCCTCCGGCCATCATCAGGTAGTTTTTGATATCACTTTCACGCATGAGACTTCATAAAATCAACTCGAAGGAAAGTCTTTTTATTCCCGCAGTTTCAAGCCTTCATTCATCTACTGTTCAATTTATGTAAAATCTTCAGGCATATGGAAAAATGCGCGGCCGCTGATATAGACCGCCAGTGTTTCAGGAAATCTTATGCGATGACGAATGAATGAAATATTAAAATTGAGCCTTCATGCTTTGCATTTAGGACATTGAGTGACTGGATTTGCTGTCAATATTAACATTGAGCGAAAGAACCCCCGTCCGGGCATCGTCGAACCAGCGGTCGATGGCGGCAAAAACGCTGCTTTTGAGTTTGTGGCGCCAGGTTGTGATCGTGGTGTCAAGGGCGGTTTGGTTGGCGGCAATAAATTGGTCCCGTGAAAAATGAGCATTGGCGCGATTGATGACATAGTCGGCCGCCAAGCCCAAAGCCACGCCAACCGCCAGGCCAACGATTTGACCGCCGAGGGGATTGACGGCGGTGCCAGCCACAGCGCCACCCTCTGCCAAAGCAAGCCGCGTGCCCATAGAGGCGGCAAATTGTCGTGACAGGCCGCCAAAGGCTTGTGCCATTGCTTGATTCATGATCGGTCCCAGCGCCAGCGCGCCTATGGTGCCGCCAGCAACCGCAGTGCCAAGCCCTGCCACGCCATCAAAGGCACGATCTTCCATCAAATAGACCGGGGCTTTCCATTTTTGCGCATCCCAATCAAGGGCAAGACGGGTGATTTTCTCACCCGGTTTGATGTCTTCCAGATGGGCGGTGTGCTGCGCCAGAAAAGTTTGCAACCGTTTGTCACCCAAAGCGATCAGGCGCCGATATCCTTCATGCGCCCGGCGAACCGTGGTTTCCAGCCCCGCGGTGATGAGATGGTCACGCTGTTCCGGCTTTAACACCTGTGCCTGATAATGGCGCATGAAATAGTCTTTGATGTCACGTTCCACCGCAACTTTCAGACTCTCATATTCTCCCAGTTTGAAGAAACGGTTGGCGGCGGAAGCAAGGGTTTCCTTGAGCACGATATAAGAGCGCTTCCACTCGAAAAACCAATCGGCATAAGCGGCAATGGCGGCGTCACGATCCTTGAAGCTGCGCTCAAACAATTGATCTAGATCACGATTGGCGGCTGCCTTGATTCGGGCGCGCTCGGTTTCGATCAGCGCCAAGGTATCGGCCACGAATTGATGGTGTTGCTGGCGGCTGGTGACGACCCGGCGCAGTTTACCGTTGGCGTCGCGGATGACGAGCTGCACGGCATCGACATCAAAACGTGGCAGCGAGGAACGGATTGCGATTTCAACGATGGTACGGTCAGGGTGAACGGCTTTTGAATGGGTCAGATGGCGCTGAAAACTTTGCCAATAGTTGGTGCCAAAGGTGCCAAGGCCATAGATCAGCACCAAGGCCGCTATCGCCAGACTGACCGGCCTGAAAAGACTGGCAAGAAGACTATATTTTTTGATGGTGACACAAGAAGGGGAGGACGCGGGGGAAAGTTCGACTTGTGGCAATTGATCGGCTGTTTGTGCCCCCCTCTGGGGCGGTGGGGGCGCAGCTTGTGCGTTTTCGATCGCTTCCTTCTTGGCCGCCTCCTTTGTCACCAGATGATCGCCCATGATCCATCTCCCCTTTCCCCTTGACAATCCTAAGATGTTGCCAGTCTAAAGGGAGGATCAGGCGAAATAAGGGCATAGAACTTTTCGCCCTGCTCTCTTTAATATTTTGGTGCTCCATCTTACTGCATAGATGCGGCTGAATGAGGCAGAAGGCCCTAGACTGTATGGACAATTGAATTGAGCCATAGCAGGGTAGAATGGTGCTGGCCATTTCTGTAAGCAACTGAAAATACATCGTTTTCTTCCGTGTCGTGTCGAAACTCTGCGGCGGTGGTTGAGTTTTGAAAACAATCTTTCGAGCAAATTCTGCTCTTTCATAGAGCTTTAGAGAGCTTGCGGGCGTCATTTTGGGCCTGGCTTGGGCAGAGCGCCTTGACATGCATCACCAACCGCCGCTCTTCGAACGCTGCCACGGGGTGGCTAGCGATACCTTCCCCCTAAACGCTCACGGCTTGCGCGCCTTGCCCTTGCCGATGCCTTTCACCTCCGGCGCGTGCCGCGAATGGATCTTCTTCCGCGCCCCATCCCGGGGGGGGGGCGTGCGCCCCCGCTTAGCCTGCCTCAGTTCGGCCCGAAAGACCTCCTCAAGCGCCCGCTTGCCCACAATCTTGCGCTTGATGTTCTGGATGACCCGCCTCACGTAACTGGAAAGGTGCCGCTTTTCTACGCCGCTCGCTTGTATTGCATGGCGTGGCGATACGTTGAGGTTTGATCAACGCCAGGTTGCTCCGCCGCGTATAGCTCTGGGCAGGCGGCTACCATGATGCTTCACCATTCGAATCCGACGCCCCGCGCCGTGTCCATCAGCTTCACATTCGGTCGGATGGGTAATGTTCTTCTCCTGCACCGTGGTGTCCATGATCACCTGCGTGAAGTCCAAAAGGCGCGCCCCAGCCGCATCGCCGCCTGTAGGCTCGCTTGCAACAGCGCTATCACCTTCTCTTTCTCCAGGCGCTGCCGCCAGCGGGGCATCGACAAACGGTCAAGTGGCAGGCCGGGCGGAAAAACACCGCGCCA
>WGBT01000283.1 GCA_015494185.1 Hyphomicrobiales bacterium
ATAAGAGACAGTTCGTATCCCGTTCAATTAATGCAAAAAGTTAAAAGGGATACGAAAAACGTCAGCAGTCAATGACAAATACCGCCGGGTATTAGGCCCCGTTGAGTCCGCGGATGACGTTGGCAAACTGTCCACGGCGGCGGTATGGCACCAAATAGCCAGGCACGATGGCTTCAAGTTTTTGCGGTTTGATGCCAAGCCCCTGCAAGGTGCGGCCTTCACGCTCAGCTTCGGCACTGACCACATTGTCACGCTGCAACAGCCGGATTTGATCAACCGTGATCGGTGGCGGCCCCGGCAAGGGTTTGAGTAAAAGGGCCAGCAACTTGGCTAGGAAGAAAGGTATCGGTAAATAGATTTTCTTTCGGTTGGTGTATTTTTGCACCAGATCGAGCAGTTCCCGGAAACGGTAGATCGTGGGACCACCGAGTTCGTAGATCTTGCCTGGTTGGGCCGCCCCGGCCAGGGCTTGGGCGATAGCTTCGGCAACATCGACCACATAAACCGGTTGGAATTTGGTCTTGCCACCGCCAATTAGTGGCAAAAACGGCGAGAGCTCGGCCATGGCGGCGAACCGGTTGAAGAAGTTGTCTTCCGGGCCGAAAACGATCGAGGGGCGTAAGATGACGGTGTTGTCAAAATGGCGCAGCATTTCGGCCTCGCCACGTGCCTTGGAACGGGCATAGTGGGATCGTGAACGCGGGTCGGCTCCAATGGCCGAGATATGAACAAGCTGGCCAACCCCTTCTTTTTGCGCTGCGTCAGCAATGGCGCGCGCGCCAAAATGTTGGATCGTCTCAAAGCGTTGTTTGCCGCTTTCATGAAGGATGCCAACCAGATTGACAATGGCATCGGCCCCTTCGGCGGCGCGTTCGACACTGCGCGGGTCTCGCAAATTGGCTTGCACCGCATGGATTTGTCCAACATCGCCAAGGGGTTGCAGATGAACCGCCAAATGCGGGCGACGGACGGCGATGCGAATTTGATAGCCACGCTTGGCCAACACGCGGACCAAATTACGGCCAATGAACCCTGATCCCCCATAAACCGTCACCAACTTGCCAAAGCCTTCCCGTTTGGGCCATGGCGTTGTTTCCATCATCTGCACTCCCATCGTCTCCATCCCCTGAAAGATCACCGCACTGGGCAAGGTCACCAGTTTAAGGGAAAGAAAGCGAAGTGACGACAAAAGTCAATCTTATACTTAACGGAAAAACCAGATTTGACCGGACGGCTCCCGGGAGTCTTGATCATTGACCGCTCATGATTTCCATATTCCTTCTTGCTAAATTGGACGGCATACGAATCAAGGCCAAGGGGGGGCTGCTCGAAGAGGAAGCTCAGGCGGTGCTCCAAAAAGAAAGAGGACCGGTCTGGGGGAAAACCGGCCCTTAGGGTCAAATGGAGTAACAAATGCTTTGCTTCACAGGTCTTGGCTGTTATGGGGCTCTCCCGAGCTTGAATGTCACCTATTGTGAGCACCCGCTTGTGGTACCTGAAGGTCCCTTTGAAGGAAGAATTTACTGCACTGCCGCCTTGGAACCCAACTGTGCAACACCCCATGCGACCCGGTCTTTGTCGAACACCGTAGGGGGGCTGGGGGGCGTTCGTTTACGGTGCCTCTCCAAGACCGGGTCATCAGGGTATGCATTGTTGTAATAGTGCGACATTGGGGCGCGGAAGAGGCCCAAATAAGGCAAAATCGCGGCAATTCATCTCTTCGGGCTGACCGTCTAGGGAGCTAAGAAGCCTCTAATGAAACAACCTATTCCCCCGCGTCCCCTTGGGCTTCCCTTCGTTTCCCGCGGCGACCATAGATGGAGGAAGGCCAAGGGGCGCGGTTGGGGTTAGCACTTTATTCATAGGTTGCCTAAGACCAGCGGCGGTTGGACCAGGCGAATTGCTCAGGTGTTTCTCTGATCCACTCTTCGAATTGTTTTTGCATCCCGGCGGTGGTTTTTTCGATATCGGCTTTGCTGTCGTCGCTCCAATAGACCTTGAGTTCCTTGACTTCCACGCGAAACCGGGATTCGTCCCCAATGCGGGTGCAGCGCGCAATCCACATCCGGCTGCCGGTACGCCGGGCCAACATCGCCGGGAAGGGGGTCGATTTTGCCGGGCGCCCAAAGAAGGGAACGGCAATGCCCTTGCCATCATAAAGATCGGCCAAGAAGGAAAGCCTGCCGCCTTGGCGGACATAGCTGCCGAGTTGCCGGGCGGTCTGGTG
>WGBT01000284.1 GCA_015494185.1 Hyphomicrobiales bacterium
TTTCATGATTGTCCGCCAGCCGCTGCAAGCTTTCTTGAATATCTTTTTCGCTGGGTTCAGCGGTCTCGCGCACCACCGAAATCGTTGAAAAATCCACCAGCTCGATATCAGGCAAGACTTCGAAACTAAGGGTATAGGCCAAATCTGCCTTGCCCGCCATCACTGCATTGACTTCCTGCTCATCCTTGGGGAATTCAATTTCCGGCTCGGCCGCTGGACGCTCATTCCGCTCTGTCAACACCTTGTGATTGGTTTCCGCCACGGAATCGCGAACCACTTCGGCCATCACCGACTTACCATAAAGTTTGCGCAGGTAATCGGTTGGCACCTTCCCTGGGCGGAATCCCTTAAGCCGGATTTGCCCCTTCATATTTTCAAGACGATCGACCAGTTTGTCTTCCAGTTCCTTGGCTGGAATAGTGACTTTCAACTCACGTTTGAGACCTTCTGCGGTGGTTTCTGTAACTTCCATATCTCTGCTTGATCCGGCTTCACGGCAGCCTTTGGGCTTCCGATTGAAATTCCTAACTGTTTCTACTCTAAACTGTTTTATGCTTTGCCATAGTCAAAACGGCGCTCTTGACCGTCATGCCAGACGAGCCAAGACTTCGGTTTTGGCGCCTGGTTTTGGCAAATGCAACTAAGACCGCTGCGAGATGGTGTGCCTTGAGGATGGAACAGCGGACACACAAGGACGAAAACCAAACACCAATCTCACGAAAACAAATCACACTACACTTATGTGTGTGGGTGTGGTGCGGGCGGAGGGACTTGAACCCCCACGGCTTGCGCCACCAGAACCTAAATCTGGCGTGTCTACCAATTTCACCACGCCCGCATGATTGCATTCATCTACTTGTTTCAAGTATTCCAACACCACCCAAAGGGCTTAAAAGCACCCGCCACAGATGTAACACGCCGCTCTAGAACAAGAGCTCAGCCATTGCATATGGCATCCGGTGGCATCTCCGCCACCCCCAAAAGCCCCAACGGGTGTGAATAGCAACGACCGGCCCGGTTCATTGACGGTCAAGCCATCGCCACAACCGCGCCGTTACTAAAACGTCTATAGTCGGTCTTTCGATGAAGAACAAGGGGCGGGAGCCGGTTCCTGGATTTGTTCAGAACTTCCTTGACCTTTGTTCCCAGAATGGGGCCTATTTATCGGCGAACAAAAGGGGCATGGCGATAATATAAACCGCTGGCAGCAACCCAATCCAGAACCATTCACTGCTATCAGCATATTCCAAGGCATAGGAACCTGCCAGCCAAAGCAACCCCAAAAAGATAAAGAACCGAACCATGATCGATCTTCTATCGTTATCGCAGAACACTCAATTTGCAATAAATCACTGAAGTTCTTAAAGTTGTCGAGTGATATCCGCTATTCTTCCCTATGATCCACTTTCTGCTTACAAGAATACTCATACGAATACCACAATATCACTTCAGTAACCTTAACGCCCCTGGTTCCAGTTCGTTGTCGTGAGCCTTTAGATCGATTTGGGCGCCAGCGCCTCTTGGGCTTGGCCGGCATCTTTGCGGGCTTGGGCTGCCAAGGCATCGAGCACCGCCTGGCCCAATTCCCGGGTTGAGACCAAGGTCATACCCTCGGCCATGATATCCGCCGTGCGCAACCCTTGCGCCAGCACATCGGCAATGGCCCGGTCCAGAAGTTCCGCTTCCTGCACCATGCCAAACGAATAGCGCAACGCCATGCCAAGGGAGCCGATCATGGCGATCGGATTGGCTTGCCCCTTGCCGGCGATATCAGGCGCGGAACCATGCACCGGCTCATAAAGCGCCTTGCGCCGCCCTTTATCATCCTCAGCCCCCAGTGAAGCAGATGGCAACATGCCAAGGGAGCCGGTCAGCATCGCAGCTGCATCGGACAGAATATCCCCAAACAAATTGTCGGTCACGATCACATCGAACTGTTTGGGCCAGCGTACCAGTTGCATGGCACAATTGTCTGCCAGAATATGTTCAAGGGTGACATCAGGAAATTCCTCTTCATGAACCCGGCTGACAACCTCATGCCACAACACCCCGGTCATCATGACATTGCGTTTTTCCGCCGAATGCACCCGGTTGGCGCGTTTGCGTGCCAAATCGAAGGCAACCCGGGCGATCCGTTCGATTTCATAGGTTTCATAAACTTGGGTATCGACAGCGCGCTTGCCATTGCCGGTTTCGGTTATTTCTTTGGGTTCGCCAAAATAGACCCCGCCGGTCAACTCGCGCACGATCAAAATGTCAAGCCCCTCGACCACCTCACGTTTCAGCGGCGAGCCATCCGCCAGAGCCGGATAACAAATCGCCGGGCGCAGATTGGCGAAAAGCTGTAACTCCTTGCGCAGCCGCAACAAGCCGGCTTCAGGGCGATGCTCATAAGGAACCTCATCCCATTTCGGTCCGCCCACAGCGCCAAACAACACCGCATCCGCCTGCAGCGCCTTCTCCATGGTGGCATCGGTTATCGCCACCCCATGAACGTCATAAGCGGCCCCGCCGACCAAATCTTCTTCAAGGTGGAACTGGTGCTCACCATGGGTGTTGAACCATTCCAGAACACGGCGAGTCTCCGCCATCACCTCCGGACCGATCCCATCCCCAGGCAGCAGCAATAGATTGAATTCGCTCAAGAAAACCTCCATCAAATGTCGCGCCTGCCAGCGTTGAAGCCTGTCGGCTCCATTCCATGATGGAACCCTGGCATTTTCCCAACCCTTGTCAAGGGGCGGTATTTTTAAGCCCCCGTCGTGCCGAGAAGCCTTGGTGGCATCACCGCACTCCACGTTCGCTTGTTTTAAGCCCCCGTCGTGCCGAGAAGCCTCGGTGGCATCACCGCACTCCACGTTCGCTTGTTTGCGGCTGCGAAGCGGTCTTGAACCTTGACAAAGGTTGGGAAAATGCAAAACACTCATCATGGAATGGAAGAACGGGTTTGGGCTGAACGGTTTCAGGCCATTCATCCCTGTCAAGTTCGAACATCGATAGGGCTTAGGCGATTTTCAGCGCAATCGCAACCATCAAGGCGGCCAAGCCTGCCAACAGCGACAATACCGCCACACTGCCGCGCCCGCCTCCGCCCCGCTTGCCCCCGTTGGGATGCACCTCTGGCGGTCGCCGCGCCAGCATGATAAAACCCAGCAGGCAAAACGCCGCCAAAGTAAACAGCAACAGGGGCAGCCCCCCATGGGTGAATTCCGGGGCCCAACCAAGCC
>WGBT01000285.1 GCA_015494185.1 Hyphomicrobiales bacterium
TGAGAAGGTTTTGGCGGGTTTGTCATAGCGTGTGGCGATGCGCCGGAAGTCCTTCAGGCGGCAGAAGGTTCTCTCCACGGTATTGCGGTGTTTGTCTTTCCTGGCATCGAAGGAAGGCGGTATCTTGTGGCACTTGCGGAGCGGAATGACCAGCCCGGTTCCGCGCTGGCGCAACCAGGCTCACAGGGCCTTGCTGTCATAGTCCCCTGTCGGCGATGACTTCGCGCACACCCAAGAGCGGCTCCAGGCCTTGCTGTGCAAGGCGAAAATCGCTTGTTTGCCCAGGACTTCAAGCAACCACCAAGGGACGTCCCAAGGCGTCGGTCACGAGGTGGATCTTGGTCGTGGGGCCGCCCGCGTGAGCGCCAGATGCATTGCTGCTGCCCCCCCTTTCCCACCGCTGGTGGAACGATGCGCTCGCACGATCGTGCTGTCGATGGCGACCCGCTCCGGAAACCCTTCATCCGCCAAGGATGCAAACATCTTTTCCCCAATGCCTTTCTCTGCCCAACGCCGGAAGCGATTGTAGAGTGTTCGGCCGGGGCCATATTCCCTCGGTGCCGCCCGCCAGGGAATGCCGGTTTGCAGCACATGAATGATACCGCTGATGACACGGCGGTCATCCACGCGCCTGAAGCCACGCTTGTAAACCGGAAGATGCGTTTTCATCCGCTCCCATTGGCTGTCAGAAAGCCAAAACAAATCAGTCATTTGCTCATCCCAATCACAGCGAATCATCAATGGAAGGGAATCACATCAAGCCAAATTCGCATACCCTTTTATTGAGACCAGGCGCTAGAGGACAAGCCCTTCAAGCGAATCGGGAACGGTTTTCGGTTTTTGGATAAAAGTGTACAGCAAAACAAGATTCTAGAGCAAAACCCAATTCTCATATGATTCGAATTTACTCTAGTCCAACGTGTCAAGAAATCTCTGAATAAATTGCTCCTCATCCCCGCCCCTTCTTGGCCAATCGCCCGTTCTCCGCAGCAACTACCATAGGCCATAGGCCGGGACCAAGGGACGGGGATGCGGGGTGTTTCCTCAGAGCTTTTAACCTCAGAGCTTTTAACCTCAGAGCTTTTAACCTCAGAGAGTTTAAAATGTAAAAGTCCCTCTCAACCATACAGGCGGTGTTAGATCAGTCCTTGCATTCCATGGTGAGACACTGGCATTTTCAGATGGTTTATCATGGATAAAATCGCTTCACAGCGCTAGACAAGCGTCCTTGACGAACCATCTGAACAATGCAAAACTGTTACCATGGGATGCAGGGACCGATGCAGGCCGGAAGGTGTTGTCAAACCTGACACTATCTGTCAGGTCAAGTTCAGTTTTTTTACATTTTTCCTTTGGCCCTTCCTTGCCCCTTCCTTTTGGAGCCGCACGTTCCAGATGCCGCCACCCTTGCCCCCCTTGAGACATGCTTTCCCAAGTTCAACTTCAACTGCTGCGGAACACACGCTCATTGCGCTCGTGCCGCTCTTGCGCTTCCAAACTCAACGTGGCAATCGGGCGCGCCTCCAGCCGTTTGAGGGAAATCGGCTCGCCGGTTTCCTCGCAATAACCATAGCTGCCGTCCTCGATCCGTTGCAGCGCGGCATCGATTTTCGCAATCAATTTGCGCTGCCGGTCTCGGGCGCGCAATTCCAATGATTTGTCAGCCTCTGAAGAGGCGCGATCCGCAAGATCGGGATGATGCACTGAATCTTCATGCAAATGGCGCAAGGTTTCTTGCGAAGATGACAGGATTTCCTGCCGCCATTTCAAAAGCTTGGCTTTGAAATAGGCTAGCTGCCGCTCATTCATGAAAGGTTCAGATTCTGACGGCACATAATCGCCTGGCAATTCCAACAAATCACTCATCGATCAGCTTCCCCTTGTCTCAGAATGCCATCTCTCTGGATATTTTCGTTTCAAGGCTTTGAAACGAAATATCGCAAGGATCAATCCATCTCACCGCTTGTCATGCGGTTTCAGTGATAAAAACTGTCTTGCCTTTCCGGCGTATTTCTAAAAACCACATTTTTCTTTCGGGGAGCCAGTCACTCAACCTATTAACAAGCCCCCTCGTTACCGCTCAAACTTGTGCCCCATTTACCGCTGCCAGCCCCGGCAACAGAGACACACTGTCGCCCGAGACATACTGTCGCAATACCTGTATGCCAGCCTATTTAAGCGGTATACGGCTTAAGTCAAGTTAAAAACATCATCAGCTTAAAGCATGAGATTAAAGACAGTCTCCTGACAGAATTGTCTTGATCACATAACCCATCTCCTAATCATGTATCCATCTCTGAAAACTCAAAAATCGCGGCTAATTTGAGGAAAGTTGATGATCTTTTTTGGAAGCTCGATCTTATGTTTAGGAGCATGCATTTATCTTATTGAACTTTTCCCCTTTGCTCTCTCACTCAAGAAAACCTTATCAATGATGGGGGACCTTATCACAGCGGAGTGTTCTGCCTGCCGCCATGCTGCTGCCTTGATTGACGCTTAAGAAAAGCAGTAAGATTGGCTGTAAAATCAACTCTTCGTCAGCAATTCATCGGCAACCA
>WGBT01000286.1 GCA_015494185.1 Hyphomicrobiales bacterium
GTTTTGAAACTGGCCGAAAAACTGGGGCTGACCGTCGAAAAACGAAAATTCACGGTTTCTGAAGCCAAGGCCGCTCAAGAAGCCTTTATCACCGCGGCAACGGCGGTTGTCATGCCGGTGATCGCCATTGACGACAGTCCCATTGGAAATGGTCAGCCCGGGCCTCTTGCGGCCCAATTGCGCCAAAAACTTTATACTGTTGCCGAGCAATGGGGCTGATTTTTGCTTCCAGATGCTGGAATTTCGAGCAAAAAACTAGCATAACTTTCAATTATCTGGTATCGCCAAGGAGTGACCAGATGTCGCGGCAAAACGGGCGGGCCTCGGTGTCGGAGCAAGTCCTTACCCGCGTTGCGGACAAGCTAAGGGTGCGGGGATACAAGCGGGGATATAATCAGGACCAGGAGGAGTTTCTGGAACGGCATCTTATTATTCGACAAAGCGCATCTTATGGGATTGATTGGAGCAGGCAACAAGCCAGCTCATCGTTTTAATAGTCTTAATAAGATGCATAGGGGAGGAGTATACGGGCCTTGAGTTCTGCGATGGTGGCTTTGAGCGCCAAGGGGCGAGGGGGAAGACACCCTTGAAGAATGAGGCTCATAATAACGTTGTTACGATTGGGATCATCAATGACGCCAGAACGTTCAGCAAATTTACAGGATACATTTTTAAATCATGTCCGGAAAAACAAAACCAATCTGACGATTTTCCTTGTCAATGGGGTAAAGTTGCAAGGAATTGTGACTTGGTTCGACAATTTTTGTGTTTTGCTGCGTCGTGATGGTCACTCGCAGCTGGTCTATAAACATGCGATATCAACAATCATGCCGGGTCAGCCTATTCATCTTATGGATGATACCGAAGTTAGCGAAAACTCTACATCGTAAGTGAAACCAACGGATAAGTTTGCCAAGACCAAAGCCGCCAAGACCATTGCTGTGAGGGGGGATGAGCGTGCTCGGAGAGTGTCATCTTTGGATGAACAGGTCCAGCGCGCGTTTGCGGCCAATACCCGAACGCTGGTTATTGTTCCCAATTTTTCGGATGATTTGCAAACTGATGATATGCCGTTGCGTGACCCTTCTGCGCGCCGTGAAGAAGCCGTTGGCCTTGCCCATGCCATTGATCTGACGGTGGTTGAGAGTGAGATCATACGGGTTTCAAAAATCCGGCCGGCCACGCTGTTTGCATCAGGTAAGTTGGAACAGCTCAAGACCACTATCAAACTTCATGACATCGATCTCGTTATTGTCGATCATCCGCTTTCGCCGGGCCAACAGCGTAATTTGGAACGGGCTTGGGGGGCGAAAGTGTTGGATCGCACCGGTCTCATTCTGGAAATTTTCGGGCGCCGGGCGCGCACCGCGGAAGGCCGTTTGCAAGTCGAGCTGGCGCATCTGAGCTGGCAGAAAAGCCGGTTGGTTCGCTCTTGGACTCACTTGGAGCGCCAGCGCGGTGGTTTTGGCTTTCTCGGGGGGCCTGGTGAAACCCAGATCGAGGCCGATCGGCGGATGATCGAGGAACGGATCACCGCCATCAAACGTCGGCTGGAAAAAATCCGCCGCACCCGCGCCTTGCATCGCGAAAGCCGGGAACGGGTTCCGTATCCGGTGGTGGCGCTCGTCGGCTATACCAATGCGGGCAAATCCACCTTGTTCAACACTCTGACCGGCGCCGGGGTAATGGCTAAAGACCAGCTCTTTGCTACCCTTGATCCCACCATGCGGGAGCTCGTCTTGCCCGGCGGCTTGAAAGTGATTTTGTCCGACACCGTGGGGTTTATTTCCTCCCTGCCGACCACTTTGATTGCCGCTTTTCGTGCCACATTGGAGGAAGTCACCGCGGCGGATGTGATCTTGCATGTTCGTGACATGGCCAATCAGGATAGCGCGGCTCAGAAAGACAATGTGTTGGAAGTGCTGCGTGAATTGCAGATCGATCCGGAAGATCGCGAGGTGCGGTTGATCGAAGTTTGGAATAAAATAGATTTGCTCGATCCGGCGGCGCGGCAGGCATTGCTTGCACAAGCCGCGCGGATGGGCAGCGATGTGGTGGCGGTATCGGCCGTTACCGGTGAGGGGCTCGAGACGCTGACACGGCGTCTGGCTGACGTGGTTTCGACCGGCTTTCAGCTGTTCACGATTGTCGTGCCGCCCGCAGCCGGCGGTTTTGTCAACTGGCTTTATGAGAATGCGGAAGTTGTAAGCCGCAGCACTTCTTCTTTGGGGGAGGGGATTTTGTCCGTGCGGGTGCCGCGCCATAAAATTTTGGCCTTACATCGGAAGATCACCAAGACCGGCAGCCGTTTTAGCGATAGTTCAGAACATCAACACGATGAAGGAGGAGGCCCGTGACCTTTGAGCCAAGCCAACGATTTCGCGAACTGATTGCCAAGATCGATGCCGCCAATGCCGATGATCCGCGGCAGATCGTTGTTGATGGTGTGCCACGGCCCTATGAACAGGTCTATTCCGAGCGAATGGATGAGGTCTTGCAGGAGATCTATCCCAATGCGGGAGAGTTGTTGCGCATTGCCGCTCATGCCCAACATATTCGCCGCTGGGATATTCCGCGTTCTGACTTCGAGGAAGGACGTGAAGGCTATAACCGCTGGCGCCGGGCTTGCCGTGAACATCATGGGGCGTTGATTGCCGAACTGATGCGCCCGCTTGGCTATTCCGAAGAAGAAATCGCCACCGTTGTGGGGTTGCTCAAAAAACAGAAGCTCAAGAAAGATCCCCAGTCCCAGGCTTTGGAAAACGTCGTCGATGTGGTGTTTCTGAAATATTACTGGGACGAGTTTGTCGAGAAATATTCACATTTCGACGATGACAAGCTGATCGATGTGATTGGCAAGACGCTGCGCAAAATGTCTGGCAAGGGACATGCGGCGGCATTGGCGCTCGATCTTCCTGAAAAAACCGCCAGACTTGTCAAAGCGGCCTTGGAACGCGAGGCGGAAACGCTGGCCAAGCTGGCCAAGACCCAAGTCGAGCTGGAGTAATACCAAGAGCCTTTGGTATATAATACCGGTGGTCTTGATCATTGACCCTGAGGCTTTGGGTATTTCTTTGAGAGGCTTAAGTAAATTGAGCGGTTGACGAATGAAGGCCGCCTGGGGCTGCTGGTAGCACATGCCCCGCCAAGTTGGGTGGTTATTTTTAGCAATACGAGACGAGACGTTTGGACAGGGGGCAAAAGGTGGGTTTGATTGCCTAAACCTTGGGAGGGAAGAGCTCATGCCTTTCCCCTGATCCTTTCACCTTTTCCCCTGATCCCAACGCCTTTCTTGTGGACGGGTGATTATTTGCTTTTCTTTTTCAGCTGTTCCCATTTGGCTCTGATCTTGGCTTCCAGCTGTTTTTCGATTTTCTTGTCACCGCACAATTTTTTGGCCATCTCGTCTTGTTTTCTTTTGGCCTCTTCTTCGTTTTTAGCGTCCTGTCCAAGGGTCATCATGACCTGGAACATGTGCAGGCGGTTGATATATTCCAGTTGCTGGGGGGACCATTTTTTCTTGTCCCGTTCTTCCACGAGGATCGCATCACGATGAGCCAGCTGCAAATCGAGACGATTGCAAAGTTGCGCCAGTGCTGAAATCCCGGCGGCTTTCATGATGCGCCGGGCATCTTCCACCGGGATCAGCACCTTTTCCGGCTTGTCACGCTCGATTTTGAT
Source organism: Hyphomicrobiales bacterium (assembly GCA_015494185.1). Lineage (GTDB taxonomy): Bacteria > Pseudomonadota > Alphaproteobacteria > Rhizobiales > S144-35 > S144-35. Next base: position 3,682 of record WGBT01000286.1, read on the forward strand.
GATTTTCCCGTCTTTTTTGATGTGGTCGGGCATCTGCTGAAAAGCCAAAGCCATGGTTTGCTTGACATAATCATCAGTAAATTTCGTGCCTTTGGCTTTGGCCGCAATGGGAGCTGTCAGCGAAACGGCCAACAAGTACAGCGCTCCGGCAGCCCAGGCCCAACCCGTTTTTTTCATACTCTTTCCCATTCTTGTCCCCCAAAATGAAAGTTACCCCACGATATTACACATGAATATCATTACAGATGGACACCACTAGAGCGAAAATCGGCTTCCATGTGATCAGATTTTCACCCTAGAAATTTGTTCTGCTGTACAATTTGTCCGAAAACCGGTTCTCGCTTTCCGGATTGTGCTTGATCGCATAGCACAGGTTTTGATCGGGATGTTACGCCCAATTTAACATAGTTGCACATGAACGAAAATCCGGGCGGAACTATGGCAGCTTTTGGCGTGACCGGCGTTTGCGGCTCAAGGCGGCGATGACGCCACGCAATGTTCGCACGTCTTGTTCCGTTGGTTGCATGCGGTGGATGATATTACGAATGGTTTTGACCATGTTGGGGCGCGTTTCCGGGGTGGGAAAATAGCCCGATGCCTCAAGCTCGCTCTCCAGATGCTCGAACAAAAGCAATAATTCCCGGCGCGAGGCCGGCCGGGTATGGGTCAAATCCAGCCCCTCCCGAACCGGGCCGTCAAAAGCGGTTGCGCGCCCCAATGTGCCGTCATGATTATTGAGGGTGTACCATTCATAACCCATCAGTAAGACCGACTGAGCCAGATTGAGGGAGGCGAAAGCCGGGTTGACGGGGGCGGTGATCAGGCTGTCGGCGAGGACGATGTCATCATTGGTCAGCCCAACCGATTCACGCCCAAACAGGATGCCGCAGCGCGCGCCCTTTTGGCTTTGGGTTTGTATTTCACGGACCGCATTTCGCGGAGAGAAGACCGGTTTGACCATGTCGCGCTGCCGGGCTGTGGTGGCCATGAGATAGTGAAGATCGGCAATCGCCTCTTCCAGCCGGGCAAAGACCGTGATGTTTTCCAACACAAAGTCAGCCCCAGAGGCGGCCTTGATGCCGGCTTCGCTGGGCCAGGGCTGTCGCGGGGCCACCAGCCGCAGGTCCGTGAGGGCGAAATTCCCCATGGCGCGAGCTACCATGCCGATATTTTCAGGCAGTTGCGGCTCGACCAAGATGATCGATGGGGGAATTGACTGTTGGGTTTGCGTCTTTGACATGATCGGTATGGCTAAATCAGTATGGCGAGGTCAACCCAATCGGTTTCATTGTTTTCGATGATGGCCCCGCCCCGCAGGTGTTTTTTAATTTCCTAAATCCTTTTGAGGAGAAGCTGAAAATTCGGGCGTGTGCGTGTACTAAGATTCTGGTGGCGAATATAACACAAGGTTTCAGGATCGCCAGAGCTTGTGCGATTGAATAGAAAGTATTGAGTAGAAAGTAAGGTCTTGCGGCTTGAAATAGGGGGCGCAATAAGCTGATTTGTGTGGCTGGTTTCCACCAAAGTTTTTGCTTAAACTGGCGCCAATCATGGCGGCTTGCAAAGCCCGTGCTGGGGAGAATTCTTGAAGCATGAAAATTTTGAACAGTAAACGAATGATGCAACGGGCCTCATCGAGGGGGCTGGTTGCAGGACTTGTGGGGCTCACCTTCGTCATGTTCGTCATGGCGGGGGGTGGTTCTGCGGCCGCGTTCTGGCCTGCGAAAGTGAAAAAACAAGTGCCGGTCAGCCGCGCCAATGTGCAACTGTCCTATGCGCCGGTGGTCAAGAAGGCTGCCCCTGCAGTTGTCAATGTCTATGTGCGCCATCAACAGGTGGTGCGGCGCCGTTCCCCGTTCATGGATGATCCATTTTTCCGTTTTTTCTTTGGGGATCGCGGATTTGGTCTGCCGCGCCGGCGCATCGAGAATTCCCTTGGTTCAGGGGTGATTGTGGCGCCTGATGGTATTGTGGTGACCAATTACCATGTCATCAAGGGCTCGGGACGGGCCGACATCAAAGTGGCTTTGGCGGACAAGCGGGAATTTCCGGCCCGGGTCATGTTGACCGACAAAAAATCCGATTTGGCGGTGCTGCGGATCGAGGCCCCGCGGCTTTCGTTTCCCTATCTGGATTTTGCCGATTCTGATGCTCTCGAAGTAGGCGATCTGGTGTTGGCGATTGGCAATCCCTTTGGGGTGGGGCAGACCGTGACCAGCGGGATCATTTCGGCGCTGGCCCGCAC
>WGBT01000287.1 GCA_015494185.1 Hyphomicrobiales bacterium
GGTTCCGATCTGGCTCCGATCCGCGCGCGCATGAGGCTGGATGAAAAAACAGCGCTGTTTGCCCGTCCTTATGTCGTAACGCCGCCGGATAAGAACGCCCCGGTTGACGCTCATAGCAGGGCCTGGGTTGCCAATCGCCTCTATGGGGATGAGGATGAGGCAACAGACAACAGCAGCGCCACCTTACGCCGTGCGGTCCGCGCCTTGCGGCGGCGGCCTGCGGAAGTGGGGCAGAGCGTTAAAAAAGGTGAAGGACATTTGCCGCGCGGCCAGGCCCATGTTCTGCTTGAAGCCCTTGACCGCGGTCCGGCGGCGGTTGATGGAGCGGCCGGCCTGATTGAGCAACGCTATGAGAAATTCGACTGGCAGGCATTCATGAGCGGGGGCAGCCTGTTTTTCAATGATATCGATGAAGAGGGTAAGCCATGGTTGCGCACGCGGCTGCTGGACGCCATGGAACTTGCCGATCTGGAGGCGGAAGGTCCCGCCCGTATCGTTTTGGAAGAGGCGGCTGACGAGGAGGAGGCGGCCGCATGACGGAGATTGGCGGTGCTTCGGAAGTTACATCGCAGATATCAGAGAGCATGTTGGGCTTTCGCCTTACCGTTATCATGGAAAGCGACTGGCATATTGGCATAGGAGCTGGCCGCAACCGGGCCGTTGACCGTATCATTGACCGTGACGAGGACGGATTGCCGGTGATCCGTTCATCCACGCTGCGCGGCATGTGGCGCGACGCCGCCGAGGAGCTGGCTCATGGCCTTGACGAGGGAAAGGCCGGGCCGTGGGGCCGTTTTGTCCAGCAGCTCATGGGCAGCCAGCCACAGTTGGAAAGCGCGGCCAAAAACAAGGATTTTGCCGCTCCCCAGCCGAGCCGTCTGCGGCTTGGTGATGCCCGGCTGGGCGATGCCATTAGGCAGCGGCTAGCCTATGATCACCCTTCTTGCGCCGTGTTGCGGGAGGCCCTGACCTTCGTCAAGCCTGGTGTCAAGATTGATCCCGGCACGGGTATGGCGCTTGATGATCATCTGCGATTTGAAGAAGTGGCGCGTGTCGGCACGGTGCTTCATGCGGAAGGCATCGTATACCACCGGCCCCTGACCTTGACTCGTATACCGTTCAATTAACGCAAAAAGTTCAAAGGGATACGAGAAATGTCAGCGGTCAATAATAAATACCGCCGGTATTACGGGTTCCGGACGCGGACAAGGCCGTGACAGCCGCCTTTCTTGTGGCGGCGGCAAGTTTTGTGACCCGCCTTGGAGGCAAGCGCCGCCGCGGCATGGGCAAGTGCCGGATTGCGCTTCAGTTTGATGGCTATGAGTTGCCAGATGGGCCGGAGGGCGCTGACCTGCTGGCAAAGGCAGCGGCCATTTTAGAGCGGGACGAACATCGCGCCCCACCACAATTGCAGAGCGAAACCGTTCCCATTGATATTGGCAAAACGGGGCCGTCCGCTGTTGGCGCATGGACCAAATTAGCGCTGCGCCTGAAGCTGCGAGAGCCGGTGATTATTGCAGATGCTGTGCTTGGCAATGTGGTCACCACGCTGGACTTCATTCCAGGCAGCATGATCCTGCCTTATGTAGTGCGCGCTTTTAAACGTGCTGGCGTGCCCCGGCAGCAGATTGCGCAGATGATCGCCTCGGCAGATCTGCACATCTTGCCGGCCTATCCGGAAATCAGTGGCAGGCGGGGGCTGCCGGTGCCGTTGTCATGGCGCCAGCCTAAGCTTGGCGGCGCGCTGACCAGCAGTTTTGAGGCATCAACAGACAAGCAACAGCAAAAACCAATGCGTGAGGGCTATGTCGATCCCACGGCGCAAAAATTCAAGACCGTACACAAGCCGGAAAAAACTATACGCACCCACAACACGGTGGAGGACAAACACCAGACGCCCACGGAAACGGTGGGTGGCGTTTATAGTTATGAAGCCCTGGCATCTGATCAATGTTTCCGCTGTGAGGTGTGGTTTCGTGGCATCGCAATGGATGGGCTGGCCGAGCAACTCAAGGGCCGTGCCCATATCGGCCGCGCACGCAAGGCGGGTTATGGTGCCGTTAATGTCGAAGTCATTGGCGGGCCTGAAGAGGTGCCAACAGCTTCGCCGCCGGACGGCATCATCTATCTGCTGCTTGAGTCCGATGTGCTGTTGCGGGGTCATGATCTTGCGGCCAAGACCGACCTTGAGCTTTTACTTGCACATATCGAGGCGCGGCTTGGCTCCGCTGAAGGGGCGTTGTTTGACCGCGGGGATACCCGGGCGGAAATCAGAACGCGGCGGCTGGAAAGCTGGCAGGCCGGGTGGGGCTTGCCACGGCCTTCCCTGATCAGCCGGCCCTCCTGCTCCATTCCCGCGAGGAAATGCAAGAAAAGCTTCACCGCCTGGCCGTGCGCACCCTTTTGCACGCTGCCATGCGCGCCCACAAGCGGGCAATTGAGGATATTAGTTTTGCGGCGATGGAGGCGGAGGTAGAGCGATGACGCGGGCCATCGAACAACGCTTCGAGATTTCCGGGCAGCTGGTTGCCGAGACGCCGATTTCAGTTGCCGGGCTGGAGGGCGCGTCGACGGCTGACATGGTGCTCGCTGTCAATGGCCGCGGTGATTATTATCTCCCCGGCACCAGTCTGGCCGGGCCGATGCGGGCCTGGTGTCTTGACGTTTTGGGAGAAGAGCCAACCAGGGCCTTGTGGGGACGCATCCCGCCGCGGAATAGCCGGGCAAAGGGGCATGCAAGCTATGTCTGGGTTGAAGATGCGGTGGTTTGGAACACCGCCGCGCCAGAAATCCGCGATGGAGTGGGCATTGATCGTCACACCGGAACCGCAGCGCCCGGCTTCAAATTTGACCGCCAGGTACTGCCAAAGGGCACCCGGTTTGACTTTGCCATGACCGTGGAACAGCCGGTGGCGGACGAACTTCTTGCCGGGGTGAGCGCAGGTGATATTGCTCAGGCGATCAAGGGCATGGCTCAGCTACTTGCCGCCATGCAAAAGGGCTGCGTTCGTTTTGGTGGCGCCAAGACCCGGGGGCTGGGCAAGCTCAGGCTGGAGGGCCTTTGTGTCGAACGGCATGAACCATCCACCCGCAAAGGTGTGCTGGCCCGGCTGACGGGCAGAGCCTTGGAGCAGGGCGGCCTGGAACAGCTCGATCCAGATGACATGGAAAATAATCCTGGCTGTTCGGGTTTGACAATCTCAATCAAGTGGCATGCTGACGGGCCGGTGATGGTGAAGTCGGGTGATGAAGGGTTGACGGTGGACATGCTGCCGCTGTTAAGCGCTGACGGTAAGGGCCGGCTCGTACAGGTGCTGACCGGGGCTGGCATCAAGGGGGCGCTCAGAACGATGAGCCAGCGTATCTGCGCCACATTATGGCCGGAGGACCCCCCACCGCCCGATGACTTTCTTGTGCAGCTTGATCGCCATCCTCTGGTTCAGCTGCTTTATGGTGCGCGTAAGAACAATATGGCGGCCAGCGGTGATGGCAAAAGCTCTTCCGCCCCGGGGCTTGCAGCCCTGTCGGCCGATGACTGCTACGCCACCCATCCCAGTGTTTCTGCCCGCAAGTGGCGCCAGCTTATGTCAGTCGAGCGGGGGGACCAGAAATCAAAGGCAGCCTTTGGGCCGACGGTTGAAAGGCTGAAACAGGAAAAGCTGGCGGGAAACTTGCGGCCAACGGCGCATGTGGCCATTGACCGCTGGACGGGCGGGGCCGCAGAAGGCGCGCTTTACAGTGTTCTGGAACCCATCAACACCGAATGGGGAGACATCACACTCAGCCTCAACCTTAAGCGACTGCTGGCAGCAGTTCCCGAAGATGGAAAGCCTGCAAAGACCCAGGCCCGCGCGGCCGTGGCGCTTCTCGCTCTCACCCTGCGCGAGCTGGCCCGTGGCACGATCCCGCTGGGCTTTGCCGGCAATCGCGGGATGGGTACTGTTGTCGTGGAAAAAATAACCTTCAAGCTTACAGGTTCTTTGCCTGAGGATTTGGCGGATTTGGCCTGTCTCGATTCACTGGAATTGACTCCGGACTGTTTTGCTGACACGGGCAGGTTGCGGGCTTTGGCTGCACTGGAAGATGCCTGGCAAGCCTATCAACGGGCAATGGAGGGGCAGGCATGACCAAACGGCGGCACAAGGGCAATGCGCCCAAGGCCTGCAAGCTTCGCATCTGGACGCTTACTGACACCAGCCAGAAGACACTGCTCGATCTGGCACAGCAAGCGCATAAGGCAACGCGGGGCGGTTGGTGGAGGCACTGGTTCAGCTGGGGGAAGGGCCACCGGCGCGCCATGCCCCAGGTCTGTGGTTTTACCTACACGCCCAACCGTTGCCGGTTCTTCATCCTCGATGCGGCAGGGCAACCCCAATATGCTCCTGCTGAAGGAAAGGTCACGGACTGGCGCGATGCCTATG
>WGBT01000288.1 GCA_015494185.1 Hyphomicrobiales bacterium
CTTTTCCTCATCGAAATGCAAAACCCCCATTTCTGAGGCCAACATGATCTCGTCATCAGAGGTGATGCAGTAGCGTGCCGGCCGCAATCCGTTGCGATCCAGCGTGGCGCCGATCTGTCGGCCATCGGAAAAGGCAATAGCGGCCGGCCCATCCCAAGGCTCCATCAAGGCGGCGTGGTATTCGTAAAACGCCCGGCGCTCTTCATCCATGAGCGGATTGCCCGCCCAGGCTTCTGGAATGAGCATCATCATCGCATGCGCCAGCGAGTAGCCCCCGCGAACCAGCAGTTCAAGGGCATTGTCGAAACAGGCCGAATCGGATTGGCCTTCCGGGATCAACGGCCAAAGTTTTTCCAGATCCTTGCCGATGATATCGGATTTCATGGTGGCCTGCCGGGCCGCCATCCAGTTCAGATTGCCCCGCAAGGTGTTGATCTCGCCATTGTGGCAGATCATCCGGAAAGGCTGGGACAGGCTCCAGGTCGGGAAGGTATTGGTCGAAAACCGTTGATGCACCAGCGCCAAGGCCGATGTCATGTCCGGATCTTGCAGGTCCTTGTAATAGCTGCCAAGCTGAGTGGCTAGCAACATGCCCTTGTAAAGCAAGGTGCGGCAGGACATGGAGGGAATGTAGAACACTTCATGGCCAGCCGGTTTTTCCCGCAAGATGCGCAGTTCGATCACCCGGCGAATGACGAACAGGCGCAGCTCGAAAGCCTCTTCATCAGCACAATCATCCCCGCGGCCGATGAAAACCTGCGCCTGATAGGGTTCGGTGGGTTTGACGGAATAGCCAAGATCGCTGTTGTCAACGGGAACATCGCGCCAGCCCAACACCGTGCAGCCATGCTCTTCAATGGCGGCATTGATGATCTCAATTTGCTGTGCCCGGGCGGCTTCTTCTTTTGGCAAAAACACCGGTGCCACCGCATAGTGGCCGGGATCTGGCAAATCGATGCCGATTTCAGCGGCCGCCTTGCGCAGAAAGGTATCGGGCATTTGAATGAGAATGCCACAGCCATCACCGGCTTTCGGATCGGCCCCAACTGCGCCGCGATGTTCGAGGTTTTCCAGAATTCTCAGCCCCTTGAGAATGATCTCATGGCTTTTTTCATTCTTCATGTGAGCGATAAAGCCGATCCCGCAGGAATCATGTTCCAGCGCGGGATGATAAAGCCCTTGAGGGGCTTGCTTCCCACAGGCTCCCCCATAGCCATCACAGGGCCCATAAGACTCGGTTTTCGTCACCGGCGCGCGCAATCGTGTGGCGTGCGCCAAATCGTTCAAATTCTGTTCGGCCATATCGTCTCTATTATCCCCTGTCATTCCGTCAAGGCCTCCCGGTCATTGCTGCCACCTGTCACATGTTCGCCTGTTGCCATTTACTATCATCGGGCACAGGCGGCAATCCCCGGGCACGTGGGTGACCGCTCAGGCAATCGCGAGCCGCTGGAGGGAGGCAATCTAGGGCGTTTGTGAAATAATTCACAGAAGTTTCACAACCATATCAGGTTTACACTAGATTTCCGTAAAATCCAACTCCCCGGGACGGAGCGCAGATATTTTCCCTGACAGGCTGTTCCGCCAAGTCTTATTGATCCAAGAACCGGGAGGCTATCAAAACCTTGTGGCGCTGGTCTTGACGATCATGATGGGGGCTGACAAAGTTCATCACGAAATCACGAAGTCGTGTATTGCCACCGCCATGACATAATTAAAAAATAAACCGTTTACTTACGGAACGATTGGATTCGAGCGGAGAACTTTGATTGTTCATCTTTTATGGTTCGGGCGCTTTCTGCCGCGGCCGATTGGAAATCTAGGAACTTGAAAACGGGAACTGGACACCGAACACCGAACACTAAAGAAACTGGACACAAAGAATTAAGGGATCAATACATAAGGATAAAGGATCGATACCATGAGCAAAAAACTCACTTCAGCTTCTGCTATGGCCCTTGCGGGGGCGTTTTCTATGGCGCTTAGTGTTGCTGCTGCGCCTGAAATGGCCCAGGCTGCGGAAAAAGAAAAATGCTATGGGATTGCCAAGGCTGGCGAAAATGATTGCCAGGCTGGCCCGGGCACTTCATGTGCGGGCACCAGCACGGTCGACTATCAAGGCAATGCCTGGAAGCTGGTTCCCAAAGGCACTTGCACCTCGATCGAAACCCCCTTTGGCAATGGCAGCACCACCTGCTTGACCGATCGCCCCAAGGGCGCCAAGCTGAAATGTGCCAGCTAAGCGGTCCGCGCGGCCGTGACGCGGGCTGATGGGAGGGGCATAATGGGAGGGGTACAATGATTGTTGCAATTATGTTTGGAGCCCAATGTTACCTCAAGCCCTAAGCGTTATATTGAGCCCCTAAGGCTAACGTTATATTGAGCCTATGACTGTGCCCCTTGAGCCTGATAAGCATAACGCTCACACTCATACCCACACTTTCAGCCCGGCGCCGATCCCTATTCGTGCCGGTGTCGGGCTGAAACCGCAATATTATCGCGAGATCATCGAAACCCAGCCAGACATTGGCTGGTTTGAAGTGCATCCGGAAAATTATATGTGTGATGGCGGCCCGCCGCATCACTATTTAAGCCGCATTCGGCAAGACTATCCGCTGTCGTTACATGGGGTTGGGCTCTCGCTTGGGGGCGATGACCCGTTGAGCCAATCCCATTTGGAACGGCTGAAGCGGTTGATCGACCGCTACCAGCCCGGCCAGTTTTCCGAGCATCTGGCTTGGTCTACTCATGATGACATCTTTTTCAATGATCTGCTGCCGCTTCCTTACACGGAAGAAACCTTGAAACGGGTCTGTGAACATATCGATCACGCGCAAACCTTTCTCAAAACCCGGCTGCTTTTGGAAAATCCTTCAACCTATATTCGTTTCGCCCATAGCGACATTCCAGAGACTGAATTTCTCGATGAAATCGCCAAACGCACCGGCTGCGGCCTGCTGCTCGATGTCAACAATGTTTGGGTATCAGCCACCAATCACGATTTCGATCCGCATGCCTATATTGAGGCTTTTCCGGTTGAACATGTCGGCGAGATTCATCTAGCCGGGCACACCGCTGATCGCGGGGACGCTGGCGAAACCGTCTTGATCGATTCCCATAACAGGCCGGTCGCTGACGCGGTTTGGTCATTGTTTACGCAAGCCCTTGAACGCTGTGGCCCCACGCCGGCGTTGATCGAACGCGATAGCGATTTACCACCATGGCCGGAACTTTTGGCCGAAGCCGCCCGTGCTGAACAGGCCATCAAGGCCGCCGCGGTCCGGCAATGTCAAGATGCCTGACCTTGGCTTCCCCTTTTCTCTCACGATTACCGTAGAAAACACGGGGCAAATGCCGCTCTCATGCTTGCCAACCATATGTTGGATGCGCTACCCCAAGGCAGCCGAAAGTGTAATACCAAGGGCTCTTTGTGTAATAAACAAGAAACGAAGACTGACGATTTCATAAGAGGCAGCAGGGAAGGCAGGCATGGCCAAAATCAAAGTCAAAAATCCAATTGTCGAGCTTGACGGCGATGAGATGACCCGGATCATCTGGAAGCTGATCAAAGAGAAATTGATCCTGCCTTATCTTGATATCGACCTGAAATATTATGATCTATCGATTCTTTCCCGTGATGCCACCAATGATCAAATCACCATCGAGGCCGCCCATGCCATCAAGCAATATGGTGTTGGTGTCAAATGCGCAACGATAACGCCCGATGAGGCGCGAGTGAAGGAATTTGGTCTGAAACAGATGTGGCGCTCCCCCAATGGGACGATCCGCAATATTTTAGGCGGGGTGGTTTTTCGTGAGCCCATCATCTGCAAAAACGTGCCCCGGCTGGTGCCTGGGTGGACCAAGCCGATGATCATTGGCCGTCATGCTTATGGCGATCAATATCGCGCCACGGATTTCGTCGTTCCGGGGCCGGGCAAGTTGACCATCAAATGGGAATCGGCCGATGGCGCCGATAAGATCGAACACGAAGTGTTTGATTTTCCTGGTGGCGGGGTGGCGCTGTCGATGTATAATCTCGACAGCTCGATCAGGGATTTCGCCCGGGCCTGCATGAACTATGCGCTCGACCGCAACTATCCGCTTTACATGTCGACCAAAAATACCATCCTCAAAGCCTATGACGGGCGTTTCAAGGACTTGTTTCAAGAGGTCTTTGACGCTGAGTTTGCCGACAAATTCAAGGCCAAGGGCTTGACCTATGAACACCGCCTGATCGATGACATGGTGGCAGCGGCTTTGAAATGGTCTGGGGGCTTCGTCTGGGCCTGTAAGAATTATGACGGTGATGTGCAGTCCGACACCGTGGCGCAAGGATTTGGCTCGCTGGGGCTGATGACCAGCGTGCTGCTTACGCCAGATGGCAAAATCGCCGAGGCCGAAGCCGCCCATGGCACAGTCACCCGTCATTACCGGGTGCATCAGCAAGGGGGGGAAACTTCGACCAATTCCACTGCTTCCATTTTCGCCTGGACCCGTGGCCTGAAACACCGCGCCAAGCTGGATGACACTCCAGAAGTGGCCCAATTTGCCCAAACCCTTGAAGATACTGTCGTCGCCACCATTGAGGCCGGGCAAATGACCAAGGATTTGGCGGTGCTGATCGGTCCCGATCAGCCCTGGCTGAGCACAACCGGCTTTCTTGATGCCATCGACAAAAACCTGCAACAGGCGATGAAGGCCACGGCTGCTTGAATGTCTCTACAGTGTCCACCGTGTCTGCGTCACGCCCCCATGACAACACGCCCCCATGACAACACGCCCCCATGAC
>WGBT01000289.1 GCA_015494185.1 Hyphomicrobiales bacterium
GGTTTAGGCCAAAAGGCGTGATCAAGCCCGCCTCCATCTTTGAGGCCAAGAGCAGATCCATCCAATAATCGGGGCCTGCTTTCTTCACGACTGCCGCCGACACCAGCCCTCCCCCTGCCAGACACAGATCAAGCTACTGCTTTTTGAGGCGAAATTTTTCGTGGCAAGATTTACAGCTCTTTCCCATCGCCGCAAAAGCCGCTTCAAGACGTTTCATTTCCTTGTCATCGGGGGGCAACAGGTTGACATCGATCTTGCCAAAGGAACCTCTGACCATGGGATTATTGGTTTCTTTTTTGATCTTGGCCTGCGCGGCGCGCAGCTCCTTCAAAAACTGCTCGGCGGCCTGTTTCAATGCTTCCGAGGCGGTTTGAAATGCCGGCCACTGGCGCCAGATTTCGGCACGCGCCTCACTGGGCGGATGCAGGCTGTCTTTGGGAAAGAGTTTGGTAAGCGCCGTCCCGGAATGGTTGGCGATGGCCATTGCAGCCTGGTCCATTTTACCGGCATCGAAAGCGATCTGGTCACGCAACATCTGCGCAATCAGTTTCATGTTTGCGGCCATGTTCTTCATGGTTTCCATCCGCGTCTTGACGACACCGCTTGCGCCTTTATGAGCCACCGCCACGCCTGTCACCAAGACCATTGACGGCACGGCGCACATGAGCAGTACAAAGAGTGCTTTTTTCACAGCTTTTCCTTTCGAGGCGATTGCCTTGCTTGTCAAACTTGCCAACGAACCTCTGGGCAGGCAAGCAATCCTGTTGTCAGAGTTCCAGGCGATTTGCCCCCCGATCTTGCTGCCTCTCACGACCTCACCTGTCGTAAGAAGCTCGCTTCTGATTCACCAGAAGGATAGCCCGCCATCCTCCCGGAGCCATCGTCGCTCACCTCACCCTTTCCCGGGTGAGCGACGATGGCTCCGGGAGGATGGCTCTGAGGGCAACTGGTTCGTATGGGGCTTGTCTCATATTTGTCTGCTCTATCTGACACGAGAAATTAGGTGATTGTCCGGAAAAAACGCTAAGAACCACCAACTGCTTCCAAAGGCTCTTCCTAATAAATCCCGTTGGCCCGCTGTAATTCACGGATATAACGAATAATCAGCGTCACATCTTCTCTTGTAACACCAGAAATGGGCGGCATATTGCCAAAGCCCCAATGATGCGCCCGCACCCCCAATTGCACCGCCCGGTAAAAACTCGCATCGGCATGATGCGCCGGCCGGTAAATGCTGTGAACCAATGGTGGCCCCTGTTTTGTGCCGGTGGCATTTTGGCCATGACAGACCGCGCAATTGGCAAGGAATTTTTGCTGTCCCTGACGGGCCGTCATCGACAAGGCGGGAATCTTGATCGAGGCCATTTGACCAGGATCAGGTTGCGGGGGACGTGCCAGCCAAAGCAACAGCCCGGTCAAGCCAAGTGCTGCAGCAAGCCAGATGAGATTGGTCTTGGTCATTCACAAATCACTTACAGCAAAGCAGCAAAGCAACAACAATTAAGTCACGGCTTTGGAAACGCTTTTCATAATCTGTTTTGCTTAATCTTCGCCGCGGTCTTCCTGAAAAACCAAAGAAGACCGCGGCCCCGTGACGGTTCGCGCCGCCAATCGAACAGACCTACACTTTGATACCATCACGCCTGAGATCATGGCGCGAGGCCACCGTTGCAACCGTGCCTTCAGGATCGTTGTACCAGCCCGGGTCCTCATAGCTGGTAATGTCTTGGCGAACCTTGAACACCGTAAACAGCCCCCCCATGGCGATATAGTCTTTGGGACCTTGCATTCCCATCATGGGAATCGAATTTTCCGGCATTTGCATATGTGCGGAATGTTTCGCCATCTCGCCCATGCCGGTCTTGCCCATGGTCATATAGGCAGGCAGTAGACTGGCCATTTGCTGATCCAGCTTGCGGGAATCGATGCCAATCGTATTGGGAATGCCGTGCCCCATCTGGTTCATGGTGTGGTGGGTCATGTGACAATGCATCGCCCAGTCGCCGGGATTGTCCGCCACGAATTCAACCGCCCGGGTCTGCCCCACCGACACAAGAACCGAGGTTTCCGGATGACGGCGTTCCGGTGGAATGATGCCGCCATCGGTTTCGACGATCTCGAAGGCATGGCCGTGAAGATGAACCGGATGATGGTTCATGGCGGAAAGATTGCCGATTCGGATGCGGACCTTGTCGCCATATTTGGCCACCAGCGGTTCGGTCCCCGGGAAGCAGTTGCCGTTGAAGGTCAAGGTATTGTAGCCGGAAAACACATTGGGATCGGGGCGATAGGTGCCCGGCCGGATGTCATATTCCCCAAGCAGCAAGACGAAATCCCGGTCAGGACGCTTTTCGGTTTCCTTGCGGGGATGAACGACGAACATCCCCACAAGGCCCATGCCTTCCTGGGTCATGGTGTCCGTATGGGAGTGGTACATGAAGGTGCCATACTGATTGAGGGTCCACTCATATTTATAGGTTTCACCGGGGCGGATTTTGCGCTGGGAAAGACCTCCGACACCGTCCATGCCCGACGGGAGCAGCAGGCCATGCCAGTGTACGGAGGTCTTGGTGTTCAGCTTGTTGGTGACATAGATCCGGATACGGTCCCCTTCCACCGCCTCGATGACCGGGCCGGAAAACTGCCGGTTGTAGCCCCAAACAATGGCTTTGAGGCCTGGGGCAAATTCATGTACGAACTCCTCCACCACCATGTGGAAGACTTTGACACCATCAACGATCTTGTATGGAAGCGTGGCCCCATTGGGCACCACCACAGGGGTATAATGCTTGCCCGGCTGACCCGGCTCCCAACCATCCCAGTTGTCGACACTGCGGGCATAAAACGGATTGCCCCGCGGATAGCTATAGACGCCCGGCTTGCCGCGCACCATGGCTTTTTTCATGCCGCCCCTGCCATGGCCGCCCATCCCATGACCCGCATGAGAACCGTGCATATTATGGCCGGAATGATCCATCATTTGCGCCCGTGCTGTTGATGCCGCCCCAAGCGCTCCACTTGCCAAGGCAGCAGCTCCCAGTCCCAAGGTTTGCCGCCGGGTCAGTTTGGTCTTGAGCCTGTTCTTGTCTTGGCTGTCTTGCATGGCCGTTTTCGATTTCTCTGACATGATTAATGTCCTCCAGCGTCTGCAGGGGCAGCTGCTGCGGCAACTGGGCCCATTGCCCCTCCGCCGCCAGCCGGTATGCGCCCGCTCATTAGTTGTTGGTATTGGATGCGTGCCGTCCAGTAAGAGCGCAACGCCTCGATATAGCGTTGCCCGGCCTGGATCTGGTCACGTTTCGCCAACAGCAATTGGAAGACACCAAGCTGCATGGCGTTATAGTTCTTTTGGGTTTCGGTCAAGATTTTCTGGGTCTGGGGCAACACGGCGCGATTGTAATATTCAACCTGCTTACGCCCCATTTTCAAACGCATCCGCACAGCCCGCGCCGCGGAACGCACCTTGATGGCGGTGTCCCAATACAAGTCCTGCGCCTGGCGGATCTGCATTTCCGCCGCCTTACGCTTGGCGCGCCCCTGATCGAACAGCGGCAGAACAACGCCAATGGTGGGCCCCCGCGACCATTCCTTTTCTGGACCGTCGCGTTCGACATCAAGGCCCAGCTCCAAATCGGGGATGATCGAAGTTGCCGTATCGACACCATATTGATGGGCAAGCGTGATCAGGCGCTGCCGAACGGCGGCAAGATCAAGACTTTTCTCCACCGCACGGCGCTCCATACCGGCCAGCCGCAACCGTTTTTTCGGCAGGGTCAGAATATAGCCTGGCAGTGCCCGCCAGCGGGTTTGCTTTCCGGTGAGCCCCAGCGCCTGATTGACTCTTTCCCGGGCCTCGATCTGCGCCGCTTCCGCCGCTGCCAGATCGAGCTTGGCCTGCGTGAGAAGGCTTTGCTGGCGCTCAAAATCAAGGGCCGTGGTATTGCCCGCCTCACGCAAGGCCTTGGCGGCTTCAAACGAGGCCCGCGCCGATTTCTCCACCTGCCGGAACAGCCCCACGAGCTGACGTGCGGCCACATAGTCGACAAAGGCTTGCTGGGTCATGGCGGCATGATCGATCACCTGTGACGTCACCGCAATCTTGGCTTCTTCGAGCTTCGAGGCCGCTACCCGGCGCCGCAGCGGAATGTAAAGGGCATCAATGAACTGAAAGACGACGCCAAACGCCAGATTGACCGGCAAGCCGCCCTCGACCGGATCGATGATGGAAACGTCAAAGGCTGGGTTGCGTAACAAGCCCGCCTGCACCAACCCCGCCTGCGCAATCCCAAGCTCGGCATAGGTCGCCTGCAGGGAGCGATTGTTCAACAAGGCAATCTGGGTGGCGGATTTCAGGGTCAGCGGCCGGCGCAGCAATTGATCCACTGCGGCCCGCGCCGCCAGATCATCTTCGCTGCCGGTATCCCATTCGATACGCTGTCCGGTGCGCTCGGCAACCGTGGCAGCCACTTCATCAAAGGCGAGTTCGGCTGACAAGGTTGTGCATCCCGTCAGGGTCAAAGAAGCCAAGCCGAGCAGCGCCAGGACCTTGAAAGAGGTTGTTTTCATCATCAGTGACTCCCCCTATGTGTGCTGTGGTCCATGGCGCTGCCGCCCTCTTTGGTCTTGGTCGTCTGGGCCGGCTTGGCGGCTTCGAGCTTTGGCCGCGGTGTAATATTCTCTGGGACCAATGCATTCGACATACGCTCAACGCGCCCAGGCAAGGAATCCGGATCGGCTGGATGGCCAAGACGCAGATAATCGATCCCCTCGATTTCCGCGCAGGCGGCAAGTGTAACGGCCAGGGCCACACCTGCCATTCCCCCAAGAATGATAGGTTTCATAAGTGTCTTCCCCCGTGATGGGCCAATCACTCATGGTTGGCCGCTCACAATGTGACTCTTGTTTTTCGTTTTTGAATGTAATGAGAGGCGACGAACGCACGCACTCTAAAAGCAACGAGATACGGGCACGACGACGCAACGGACAAACAGGGCTTGCGGATCAGATCAACAGTCTGACCGTATTGGAGAATTGCAACGCAGCAATGGAAAGGGGCCCAAAGATAGGGCTGTGATAAGGCTGGGACAAGACAATGGGCGGCCCGGAGCGGCCCCAAAAACCAGCGAACGGCCCGTCCACATCCGCAGTCCCCAAGCCCCCAAAAGGCAGTTCTCTCAGAGTAGCCGCGCCAATAACGAGCTCACGCGGCAAGCGAAATGCGGTTTGTTGATCTATGGGAGCATCTTCATCCTCACAACACAGATCCCCGCCCCAATGATCACCTTTTGGATCGGCTTCAAGACCGGCAGAGAATGGGCTGTGCGCATGATGCGAAACATGCGCGGCCTTTGCCGTCTTCAAGGCACCCGGTTTATTATAATGTGGATGACAGGGCTTGCGAACAGGAGGCTGGCTGGCAGTATCCGCCTCTGTGAGCTCAGCAACGGGTCCAGATACCGCAATGGCATCGGCACCATCGGTCGCTGTGACAAAGAGAAGAGCCAAAACCGCGATGAGCATCGCCAGCACTGAGATGTGCTGGCGGCTCCTATTCAGTTTTTTCCCGAACACGCGCATCTGGCTCTCTTTAAAGTTTTAAAGTTTTTCAGCTCTCTATAGTCTTTGCAAGACCGTCGATCTGGTGTCACCCAAGCATCACAAGCCCCAGATCAACGGCTTTTTTAATGACGCCCGAATCCTGGCGCCCTCTTTTAGGGGAACTACAACATTTCAAGCCGCCAAGAGTAAAGCCCCACCCCGTACACATCTATTTGATCAGCCTCAAAATCGGGCAAGCCTGTTACTTAAAAACAACACTTCCAGCTACATTTTCCCCAGCCAATTGTCTATGATAATCCTTCCTCCTGGCGGAAGGTCAAGATGCCTGATTCGCCCCCATGCGGCAATCTGCTGGCTGGACAGAGACAGGTAACACGGGCTAAATAGCGGAAATTTCGTACTTGCTTGATGTACTTGATCCAACGGACAGTGAAGGCTTGATCCAATAAAATCAATGACAGGGGAAGACTTGTCTGCCTCTTCTGGTCAAACCTGTCCTTGCATACCATGGTGAGCTTTTTGGCCTTTTCTGCCGCTTTGTCAAGAGCGCTGTCAAGCGCCTCGAAGCGGTTCCAACCCTTGATAAAGCAGCGGAAAAGGCCATGATCTCATCATGGCATGCAAGGACAGAATGAACCGCATCTGTCAGATATCAGATGAATGAAATTTTTGCCGGTTCAATCAAAGTCCAACTCCTGTGCAATGCCATTGATGCGCAGTTCATGGCGGCATTTCTATCCCCGGCCATCTGCTGAAAGCTGAAAAACGCTGCAAAACATCTTGGGGGCCACCACTCCAAAACCCCTCAATGAGCCGCTTCTCATCGCAGCTTTTTGATCACTTCACGATCCGATATTCAGATAAACTCACTTGATAATGAGTCTCATATGCTACCGATATCGATCAGCCGGCGCCAGGCTGAAAAGATCTTTCCTTTTCTGGCTTGGCTGCCACTTGTCAACCGCAAAACCTTGAAGGCCGATTTGATGGCCGGCCTGACCGGGGCGGTCATCGTGCTGCCGCAAGGGGTGGCGTTTTCAACGATTGCCGGCCTGCCCCCGCAATATGGGCTTTACACGGCGATGGTCACCCCCATCATCGCCGCGCTTTTTGGCTCCTCCTTTCACTTGATCTCCGGCCCAACCACCGCCATTTCTATCGTCATTTTTTCCGCCGCCAGCAATCATGCCGCAATTGGCAGCCCGGAATTTGTCACCGTTGCCTTGACACTGACCTTTCTTGCCGGGGTCTATCAGTTGGTCTTTGGCCTGGCACGGATGGGCATGGCGGTCAATTTCGTTTCCCACACCGTTGTGATCGGCTTCACCGCGGGAGCGGCCATCTTGATCATCACCAGCCAAATGAAACATGTTCTGGGGCTCGATATCGAAAAAGGCGGCAGTTTTTTGCATATCTGGCAACAAGTCTTTGCCCAACTCGACCAGGCGAACATCTATAATATCGTTATCGCCCTTGTCACCTTGGCCACCGCGCTTTTGTCGAAAAAATTCTTTCCCAAACTGCCCAATCTTCTGATTGCTCTCATCGCCGGATCGCTGTTTTCCATCGCCATTGCCGGGGCGCAGCATGGTGTCCAGCTGATCGGAGAGATTCCGGCGCAATTGCCGCCGCTTTCAAGTCCCGATTTTTCCCTTGATTCGATCCGGGAATTGGCGCCAGAAGCCTTTGCAATCGCGCTTTTGGGGCTGATCGAAGCGGTCTCCATTTCCCGCGCCGTGGCCACCAAATCGCGTCAACCCATCGACGCCAATCAGGAATTCATCGGCCAGGGCCTGTCGAACATCGTTGGCAGTTTTTTCTCCAGCTATGCAGGCTCTGGCTCGTTTACCCGGACCGGCGTCAACTATGAAGCCGGCGCCAAGACCCCCATGTCGGCAATCTTTGCCGCAATTTCATTGATGCTGATCATTTTGCTGATTGCCCCACTTACCGCCTATCTGCCGATGCCGGCCATGGCCGGGGTGATTTTGCTGGTCGCCTATAATCTCGTCGACTTTCACCACATCAGTAAGATTCTTCGCATCAGCAAAAGCGAAACTTCCGTCCTGCTGGTAACCTTTTTTGCAACCCTTTTCCTGGAACTGGAATTTGCAATCTATATGGGGGTGCTGCTGTCACTCATCATTTTCCTCATGCGCACCTCCACCCCAGAAATCGTCACCATGGCGCCAGATCCCAATCATGAACCACGGCGGTTGCGGGAAGTTTCGCGCTTTCATCTCAAACAGTGCCCCCAGCTCAAGATCATCCGCATCAACATGTCAATCTATTTCGGCTCTGTGGATCATATTCAAAAACGTCTGCGCCAGATCACCGATGACGAAGGCTATAAATATGTTTTGATCTTGGGCCGCGGGATCAATTTCATTGATATGTCCGGGGCTGAAATGATGGTCGAAGAAGCCAACCGGTTCAAGGAGTTGGGGGGCGGGCTGTTCTATTGCGGGGTGAAGCCAAATGTTTGCAACTATCTCAAAGCCACTGGTTTTGCAGAAGAATTTGGGGAGACCCATTTGTTTGAGAAAAAGGACACCGCTATCCGTCAGATCACTGAAAAATGGCTCGATCACAGCCTTTGTGAAACCTGTTCCGCCCGGATTTTCCATGAATGCAAACATCTTCCCGGCGGCGAAATCTACAACAAGATCAAAGCCCGCGAGGCCCAAAAACAGGAGACGGATGATCAAAAAACCTCATCTGAGAAAAACCCGGCAGTCAATGCTTAACGGACCTCTTACATATCCGTATTTTCAACGGATCGTGATTTTAACTTTGCTGCTTGCCAGCCTACAGTAAAATGCGCTCCATAAACCAGAAGCACACTGGAAAAAGGAGGACTAAAGGGAGGACTGAGGAATCATGAAAATGCTGCAACGCGCCCAAATCATTTCGGTTCTTGCTGGTTTTTCGGCCCTATCGGTTGCTATCGCCAGCAGCCTTGCCGCCCCCTCTAAGGTTGCTCCAGCGCCCAATGGGATCACGCTTCCGCAAAATTACAAGGATTGGCGGGTGATCGGGGTCTCCCATCGCAAGGACAACAACACACTACGCATCATTTTGGGCAATGATGCCGCAATCAAGGCTGCGCGTGCCGGCAAAACCAATCCCTGGCCCAACGGCGCCATTCTCGGCAAACTGGTCTTCAAGGACACCAGCCATAAAGCCTGGGAAGACGCCACCATTCCCGGCAAATTCGTTCATGCCGAATTCATGATCAAAGACAGTCAGAAATTTACCAAGACCGGTGGATGGGGCTATGCGCGTTGGCTTGGCAAGGAACAAAAACCTTATGGGGATGATGCCGATTTCGTCGAGGAATGTCACGGCTGCCATACACCCGTAAAAGACAATGACTATGTCTTTACCCACCCCATCATCTTACCCTGATCTTGCTGTCGGCCAAGAAGCACATGACCGGGGCCGTGTTGCATGCGTCCCCGGTTAGGAATTGATACTTGACGGAAACTTGAAATTTGTCTCCTCGCCTTGAGCTGTGGACGCCACGGCCTGCTTTTGGCAGCGTTTTACCATCCTCTCTCAAGGTCCCCACCGGCAATCTGGCAAGTTTGCTGAAAGGAAACCCAAAAAACAGGGGCGATAGAGGGGACGACGGCTCCAATATTTTTGTATATTTATGTGTGAAAATTGCCCTTGACTTCATTGACGGGGACGGGCTTGACTGCCTTTTTGGGGGGGAACCTGTTCTTGACATTCCATGGTGAGACACCGGCCGAAAATGCAAAACCGCTCATCATGAAATGTCAAGGACGGATCTGGCAATATCCCCATAGGATTGCGTGTAGACTTTTATAAAATTCATAATGATGAAAAAAGCCGCGTCTAACATCACCTTAATTATCGGCGTTGCCCTTTATCTAGCAGCCCTTGCCAATCTGACATTCTTTCGCAAACTGCTCGACATCTATCCGCTGTCGCTGGAACACCTGCCCTTTCTGATCTCGGTCTTTATCGGATTAGTGATTGTGCTGATTTTGCTGTTTTCGGCTTTGTGTCATCAATGGCTGGTGAAACCGATCCTCATCGCCGCCTTGTTGCTTTCCTCAGTCCTGGCTTATTTCATGGACCAATACGGCATCTTGGTCGATGAAACCATGATCGAGAACAGCCTCAAAACCGATCCGCGAGAAGTTGCCGACCTGTTCAATCCTCTGCTGCTGGTCTATATCCTATTCATCGGCATTCTCCCCGGGCTCATCGTCGCCAAGATTCCCGTTGCCTATCCAGGTCACTGGAAGGAAACCACGGCACGCCTTAAATTGGTGGCTGCAAGCCTTGCTCTTTTTGTGGCCATGATCTGGAGTCTCAGCGACTATTATGCCTCATTTTTCCGCGCCCATAAAAAACTGACAATGTTCACCAATCCAACTTTTGCGCTCTATTCCGCAGGTGTTTATGCCAGCCGCTCCTTTCACGGCAACGCCCTCGCCTTTCAAGAAATCGGCAATGACGCCCATATCCCGCAACCTGATCCTGACCGGGAGCTGATCATTTTCGTGGTGGGCGAAACCGCCCGTGCAGCCAATTTTTCACTCAATGGTTATCACCGCCTAACCAATCCACGATTGGCGCAGGAAAAAGTCATCAGCTTTTCAAATGTTTCCTCCTGTGGAACCTCAACAGCGGTTTCCGTGCCCTGCATGTTTTCAATCGATGGCCGCCGCACATTCGACAGCAAAATCTCTGCCGCCAAATCCAATGCGCTCGATATTCTCAAGAAAGCGGGGGTCAACATCTTATGGCGCGACAACAATTCAAGCTCCAAAGGGGTTGCCGACCGGGTTCGCTATGAGGATTTCCGGTTTCCTTCCCGCAATCCGGTTTGTGATCCAGAATGCCGGGATATTGGCATGCTGGCGGGACTGGACGACTATATCGCGGCGCATCCAACCGGCGATATTTTGATCGTTCTGCACCAGATGGGCAGCCACGGCCCGGCCTATTACAAACGCTATCCGAAACGCTTTAAAGTCTTCACCCCCACTTGCGAAACCAATAAATTAAGCGACTGCAGCCGTGAAGAGGTGGTCAATACCTATGACAACACAATCCTTTATACGGATTATTTCCTGGCCGAGGTGATCCGATTTCTAAAACGCTATGATGAAAGTTTTAAGACGGCGATGATTTATGTGTCCGATCACGGCGAGTCGCTGGGGGAAAAGGGGCTTTATCTGCATGGCTATCCTTATTTTCTCGCCCCCAAGGAACAAACCCATGTGCCGCTCATCATGTGGTTCGGTCAGGGTTATGATCCTGAAGCCTTGCGGAAAATCTCAGATATTCGGAACCGCCCGGTCAGTCATGATAATCTGTTTTCAACCCTGCTCGGCTTGTTTGGGGTCCGCACCAAAGTCTATGATCCCAAACTTGATCTTCTAAACCCGAGCTTTCATGATGGGGCCGATAAGATGCGCAGGCGTATCACACAACGAGAGCCAATCGACCACGATGAGGAACGAAAATATGAATGATACAACAGAGGGGTGGACGATTGCTCTGGCGCGGGCCACAAGCGAGGCGGACATCACCCCCTATATGGTGCGGGTGCGCGATCACCCCCCTGCCGGCCTCGATCGAACCCAATTCCCTTATCTCTTGGAGCTTACCTGGACCTTCTTTTCCCGCCGTGCAGGTCAACCCGATGAGGCCGAAGAAGAACGGATGGATGAGTTGGAAGATTTGCTCGAGGAAAATCTGGAACGCATGGGGGAAGCCGTTCTCATGGCCGTCATCACCGGCAAGGGACAACGGGTCTGGTTATGGTATATTCGCGATGTGGAAACCACCGAACGATTGTTCAATCAGGCTTTGGCCGAAAAAGAACCTTATCCGATCGAGATCAATATCCTGCTTGATGGCAAATGGCAGCAATACCAGAAAATTCGCGCTTCAGCCGCCAACGCCGACAGTTAATGCCGACAGTTGAAGCCGGTTCAACAATTGCCAAATTTCAAAAATGAAACGAATAACAAGATGGGTGAGCAAAATAATTCTCGTCGCTGGCAAGAGCTGAGGTTCGGCAGTTTCGATGGTCTGCAGCTTGCGGTCCGTTATTATCCGGCAATAGCCCCTGCCACACCGGATGAAAGTAACACCGCGCGGCCCGCACCGCTGATCTGTCTGCCAAGCATCACCGGCAATGCCAAAGATTTCCACAGCCTCGCCCTGGCTCTTTCCAGCGATCAAACAAGACCGCGCGACGTCTATAGTCTTGATTATCGCGGCCGGGGCCGCTCGGCTCATGATCCAGCCAAGAAATATGATGCGCGTACCGAGATGCTGGACACCGCAGCTTTTCTAATCGCCATGGATCTGCATCGCGTCATCGTGCTGGGAACCTCTCATGGAGGAATCATCGCAATGCTGTTGGCGGTTCATCGCCCCGCCGTGTTGCAGGCCGTGGTGCTCAACGATATCGGGCCCTTCACGGAACCGGCAGGTCTCACCCGGCTTTTAAGCGTCATCGCCAAGGCGCCTTTTCCCAATGATTGGGATGAGGCGCGCGAGATCGTCAAGCAAATGCATCATGGCCAATTTCCCAAACACGAAGCCGATGACTGGGACCGGTTTGCAAGACGTTACTATGCCGAAGAAGAAGGACTTCCTGCCCCCAATTTCGATCCCCATCTTACCAAGGATCTGGCGAACAAAGATCTCATCCATAAATCACAGCCGCTGTGGCAAGAATTTCAAGCCCTGCGGCATCTGCCCTTGCTGGTCTTGCGCGGTGAAAATTCCGATCTCTTGAGCCCGCAAACCCTGGTGCAGATGGGCAGTTTACATCCGCGCATGAAAACCCATATCGTGCTTGATCAAGGTCATGCGCCGATGCTCGAAGATCGTGAAACCATCACCGTCATCGCCAATTTCCTCAACACCACAGATCGGCGGTAATGTCGGCGGCTTTTATGCTTGACCTTTCCATGCTTTCCCTATCCCTTTGAAGATCATACATAAATCGAACGGTATAGGAACGAAATTCCGGGGGCGCTGGTATAAGGGCACGCTTGGCTTTCTTTTCCGGCCTTACTTCCTTACTTCCTCAAATGTCCAAATCTTCGGCAAAAGCGGCGTTTTCCTGAATAAAGACAAAACGCGCCTCGGGTTTGTTGCCCATCAGCTGATGGACAAGTGCCGTGGTCTCGGAACGGGCTTCTTCATCAACCCGGACCTGCAACAGCATCCGCGTGGCCGGATCCATGGTCGTCGACTTCAGATCCTGCGCATTCATCTCACCAAGCCCTTTAAACCGGCTCACTTCGATCTTGCCCCGCCCGGTAAATTCGGTTGCCAACAATTCCTCCTTATGCGCATCATCCCGGGCATAGATGGTTTTGGCCCCCTGTTTGATGCGGTAAAGCGGCGGGACCGCCAGAAACAGATGCCCCTGATTGATCAACTGCGGCATTTGCCGATAGAAAAAGGTGATCAACAGCGCTGCAATATGGGCCCCGTCAACATCGGCATCCGTCATGATGATGATCTTTTCATAACGCAGATCCTCTTCGCGGTAAGCCTTGCCCATGCCGCAGCCCAGCGCCAGCACCAGATCGGACAGCAATTGGTTCTGCGCCAGTTTTTGGGCTGAAGCATTGGCCACATTGAGGATTTTACCACGCAAGGGCAAGACCGCCTGGGTGGTCCGATCCCGGGCCTGTTTGGTGGACCCCCCAGCGGAATCCCCCTCAACGATAAACAATTCCGTTCCTGCAGCGGCTTGCCTGGAACAGTCGGCCAGCTTGCCCGGTAACCGCAATTTTCGTGTCGCCGTCTTGCGGTTAATTTCCTTTTCACGTTTGCGGCGCTGGCGCTCTTCGGCCCGCTCAATCGCCCAATCGAGCAACTTGTTGGCCTGTTGGGGGCTGGCCGTCAACCAGTGATCGAACGCATCACGCACCGCCCGTTCAACGATCCGGGCGGCTTCCTGGGTGGCGAGTTTTTCCTTGGTTTGCCCTTGAAATTCCGGTTCGCGGATAAACACCGACAGCATGCCCGCCGCTGTGCCAATCATATCATCGGCATTGATTTGCCCGGCCTTCTTGTTGCCAACCATTTCCCCAAAGGCCCGCAATCCCTTGGTAAGGGCGGCGCGCAAACCATTTTCATGTGTCCCCCCTTCCGGGGTGGGCACGGTATTGCAATAGGAATTCAAGAAACCATCCCGATCGACCACCCAGGTGATCGCCCACTCCACCGAACCGTGCTGCCCTTCCACTTCCAGCTTGCCGCAAAACATTTCATCGGTAACCGTCAGGGCCCCTTCGGTTCGGCGGGCGAGAAAATCCTTCAAGCCGCCGGGAAAATGAAACACCGCTTCAGTGGGCACCTCATCGCCAGGCTTGAGCAGCTCCGGCGCACACTGCCAACGGATTTCAAC
>WGBT01000290.1 GCA_015494185.1 Hyphomicrobiales bacterium
AAATTCTCGCCCAAAACGCAGCGGCCATCCGCACCGCGTTGGAAAAAGCAGGGCTGGCGTAAAATACGCTGAGCAAAACCGGAGCCCTTTGCCTTTGCTCCTGCCTCCGGTTTTTCTGCCCTTCTTGCCCGACAAATCTCCAATCAAAGAAACCGTGGGAGCCCGCTTTTGAAATCGTGGAATAGAGCATAAAACGATTTCAATCCAGTACCGTGATACATAAAGGCCACATCCCAAACTTCGAATCCAATACGCCTTATTCAGCAGCACGTTGCTTCGTGAGCCCGGCATTGATCCGTTCTTTGACAATATTGCTGGGACGGAAGACCAGCACTCGCCGCGGGCTGATCAGCACTTCTTCACCGGTTTTGGGATTGCGCCCAATTCGCTCTTTTTTGTCGCGCAAACCAAACGAACCAAATGAAGACAATTTGACCTGATCTCCTTGGATCAAAGCCGAAGAAATTTCATTGAGAAAAGACTCGACCAATTCAACGGCTTCTTCCCGTGACAGCCCTTCAATACGTTCGGTAAGCGCCTCGGCCAAATCCGCACGTGTCAAAGTCTTGTTGCGCACCCTATGGCCTTCCCTCATGACAATACTCCATCAATTTTAAATATCCGCATTCAGACAATCCTAATATGAGGATCACCCCCCCTTCTCCTCCCAAGCTATCAAGCTGAGATAATAGCGCACTTCTCTTCCAAAACGGTGTTACAGGTGATCACTCTTTCACCAGATATCGCGCTGTCCGTGTCAGAACATTACGTCGACACCGAGCTGAATGCAACGCCTACGGAATAAAGATTTTATCCATTATAATCAACAACTTAAAAACAAACAAGCGCGAAACAGAGACAATTTCCCGCAGCCCCCCAAACAATATCAACAACGGCAAAGATCAGTTACCAGCGAACCAATGTTGAGCCCCAGGTAAACCCTCCTCCCATAGCTTCAAACAAGACCAACTGCCCCGCTTGCAACCGGCCAGATTGATATAGTTCGTTCAACGCAAGCGGGATACTGGCCGCTGAAGTATTGGCATGTTTGTCCACCGTCACCACGATTTTTTCCGGCGAAATTCCAATGCGCTTGGCGGTGCCGTCAAGAATTCGCTTGTTGGCCTGATGGGGAACAAACCAGTCGATATCCTCCGATTTCAGCCCGGCTTGCTCCAACGACATGTGAATAGTGCTGGCGATTTTCGTCACCGCATGTTTGAAGACCTCTCGCCCCTCCATTCGGATATGCCCCACCTGTTGTGAAGTCCCCGGCCCGCCATCGACGAAAAGCTTGCAACGATACCGCCCATCGGAACGCAAATGTGACGTGATTATCCCCCGGTCAGACAATTCACCATTGCTTTCCTCAGCTTCCAGGACCACCGCCCCGGCACCATCGCCAAACAAGACACAAGTGCTGCGGTCCGTCCAATCAACGATACGTGAAAGGGTTTCCGCCCCGATGACAATCGCCCGTCTATAGCCGCCGCTCTTGAGCAGACTATCGGCGGTCGCCAGCCCATAAACGAATCCTGAACAGACCGCCTGCATATCAAAGGCCGCCCCTTGGTGAATGCCAAGCTTGGCTTGTACAGTGACAGCCGAAGCGGGAAAGGTGTGATCCGGTGTCGTGGTCGCCATGATCACCAGATCGATGTCAATCGGTTTCAATCCAGAACGATCGAGCGCCTGTTTGGCTGCGGCCAGCGCCAGATCCGAGGTCATTTCATCATCCGCGGCAATATGGCGCTGTGAAATCCCGGTGCGCTCCTTGATCCATTCATCGCTGGTATCCACCATTTGCGACAATTCTTCATTGGTCAGGACGCGCTTTGGCAAATAGCCCCCAACACCGCGGATAATCGAACGGATCTTACTCACAGAACACCACTTTCTGATTTTCTTATCATTATGAATTCAAAGAAGGATTTTGCAGTTTAACAACAAAAACGCGTGCTAACCGCATCACTGCGCAGCATGTTTATGCATCATTTCCTGACCTTGTTGCCGCTGATCCATCCGGCTGTTGGGCGCAGATTTCAGCGCCCCCATTTTAGGATCATCTGCGCGTTCCCGCGTGTATTGCTCGGCAAGCAGCGCCTCATCTTGCGGCTGCAATGCTGTTTCAAAGCGTGCAATGTCGTCGGCGATTTCTCCCAAAACCCCACTTCTGGCCATGTCATAGCCAACATCGATCGCACTGGCAAATCCAATGGCATCCGTCCCGCCGTGACTTTTGACCACAATCCCGTTCAGTCCCAGAAAAATCCCGCCATTGAGATTGCGCGGATCCATCTTGTCCTTCAAGGCACGAAACGCCCCTTGCGCAATAAAGGCGCCAAGTTTGGCAAGCCATGTTCGGGTCATGGCACTTTTGATGTAAAAGCCGATTTGCTTGGCCGTGCCTTCCGCGGTTTTCAGCGCAATATTGCCACTAAAGCCTTCCGAGACGACGACATCTGCAACACCTTGCCCAATCTGGTCGCCTTCAATAAAGCCCAGATAATCCATTGGCAAATCGCTCTCACGTAAAATGGCATGGGCGGCCTTGACTTCGTCCAACCCCTTGACCTCTTCCTCGCCGATATTGAGCAATCCAGTCGCGGGACGCTCCAGACCGAAAAGCCCCCGGGCCATGGCGGTGCCCATGATCGCAAATTCGACCAGTTGACTGGCATCAGCCCCCACATTGGCCCCAACATCAAGCACGATACATTCGCTCACCGTCGTTGGCCATAACGCGGCAATGGCCGGGCGTGAGATCCCCGGCAGAGTACGCAAGCAAAATTTTGCCATCGCCATCAACGCGCCGGTATTGCCGGCCGAAATCACCACATCGGCCTCTCCGGTTTTCACCGCCTCAATGGCGCGCCACATACTGCTGACCCGCCGTCCCTTGCGCAGCGCCTGGCTTGGTTTCGCATCCATTGCAATCGCAACATCGCAGTGTATGATTTCGCTGTTGGCCTTCAGACGGGGATGTTGAGCCAAAACCGGGCGGATTTTCGCCTCATCCCCGTAAAGGAGATAGTGAGTATCGGGATGCCGGAGCAAAGAAATGGCGGCCCCTGGAATGACCACTTCCGGGCCCACATCACCACCCATCGCATCTAGCGCAATTCGATAACCACCGGCCATGCGCAAAATCCTTTCTCCGTACCGCGCCAACCCCTGACTTTAGACGAGCTTTATACGAGATCTCATGATTTCAGCTCTTGATAGCTCCCATGACATAGCTCCCATGACTCTATCTCTACAGATCTATCTCTACAGAATCTTTATAACCCCGTGACACAGTCCCGTGACCTCACAATGGTCTGCCCTTCTTCCCCCTTACAAAGCCCTGCCTGCGAGAATAAAATAGCATAGCCGCCAGTGGAGTCTATCGCTAACTTAACCAATTGAACCGGTGTGGAAAACCACTCATGAAACCGCCCGCACAACAATGACCGCCAAGTTTTTCCAACGGTTTTAATTAAAGTAATAGAAGATTATTGCTACAATTTCTTCAATTGTTTCAAAATGGCAAAGGGATGATCCTCCTTGCCTGTCTCTACGGGATCGGGCTGACGAAATTCAACCCCTGACTTCCGCGGATAGGGATCGATTGAGGTTGCCAGAAGTTCATAGAAAAACTGTCCCAAATCGAGCTCCCCCCCCTCATAGGGTTCAGGCTCATCACGCCCCCCATCTTCTGCCATGTCCTGTTGCGCAAACCACGCCGTGACAGCTTCTTGCGGCCAGAACATCGCGTCAAATGGGGTTTCAACTTTAGACGTTACCGGCTCAAAGCTAATCACACAATATTGGGTGAGACGGGCTTGTAATTCCCCCCGGACCCGGAATTTACCCGCCGCAACGGCTGCAATATCATAGCTGACCTCAAACCGATCAAGATGAACCAAATCCAATACCTTGGTTAGTGTTTGCCGCTGTTCTTCATCGGCGGCAAAATAGCCTGAAATTTCTTGCGGCAGCCCTTTGGATATATCGATTTTCAAAGCCATGATAGAACTTGGCGTTGGGGTGGTCACCTTGACGGGCCTCCATGGTTGGGAAACTCTACACTCTTGGCAATAATATCCTCGAGCGTCTGTTTGGCCAAAGCCGTTTCAAAATCAGCCAAATCGGCTTGAATCAAGGCCGGTCCTGATGGGTTGCGCGCTTTGCCTCCATAGATCGAATCAAGGATATAGCCGTTGAGTTTGGCGTCAAGCTCTTCCCTCGTGGAACTTATTCCATAAAGTTCCGCCAACCGGGTGCCGCGCTCGAAATACTGATCCGCCAAAGCCCGCACCTTCTTGCCAACCCCCATATCACCCACGCCCATTTCGCGAAACATGATATCCAGCTGATCAAAAAACTGCTCGGCCAGCAACCGCATCAACTCCTTGGCCTGCGGCGCCTCGCTTTCCTTGCTCAAACGCAGGGTAATGATGGTCAAATAAAGTGTGATCAATTCAAACCGGGCGGCGGCAGTATCAGGCACAGACGCCTTAAGATAAAACCATTTGGCACGAACATGCTGATGCACATCGTTGAAAATCCGCTGCGCCGCCTGGGCCAAGAGCTTCTGTTGTTTTCTGGCTTTGAAATTTGGAATAAGGGCGATCACAAACCGTTCCCTCCCGTTACGATCCTCCTGCAAGCCGTCCTGCCACAAATGCGACATACTGCGCAAGTACGAGTTTCTAAGAGGAAAAGACGGCAGAGATGCCCTTCATCACAATCTCATGGTAAGGCATTGAGCGCTGGCTTTGACCTGATCAGAACGACTCGGTTACAATGGCCCAATTAAACTTGGAAAAATGTTCTGTTGGGTTCTGTTGGCCGTCGATCCTCGCCTCTTGAGGCGAGCTGTGTTATAGATCATGTTATATTGACCGGTTGTTTTACTGGAATGATTTAGAGGCAAATCCATGGTCCAGAGCCCTGCCACTGATGGGCCTTCCACGAACGAACGGCAAAGGATGATCGGACGTCGCTTTATGACAGCTTTGAGCGGACAACGCTTGCGAAACGCAATTCGACCACTGATCGGGGCGGCGGCCCTGTCACTATCCCTTTCCCTACTAACTGGCTGTGTGGCGCAAGTCTCCAATCATGGCCACGTCTTCACCCAAGAAGAGATCGCCCAGATCCGTAAAGGCATGTCCAAGGAGCAGGTCAAGCTTATTCTGGGAACCCCAGATACCCAGTCCTCTCTTGGTGGCGATGCCTATTATTATATCTCCAGCCGCCATGAAACCGTTGGCTTCATGCCCCCGAAAGTCACAGACCGAAAAATTCTAGCTATTTATTTTGACGAGTACAACACCACCCGGCGGGTGGCTCATTATGGGCTGAAGGATGGCAAGATCGTCGATATCATGTCAGGGACAACCCCAAGCCACGGTCAAGAGCTCAACTTCCTCCAGCAAATGTTCAGCAACCTTGGCAAGCGGGTCGCCATGTAGACATGTAGTGGAAAAGCAGTTTCCCCTGAAACCGAAGACAGAACAAATTTAATCTTTCTTGGACATGACAAAGGTCCCCCGAACCAAGGGGAGATGAGAACATTTTGTGCAAAATCTACAGATTGCACACGATGTTGCAAAATATTGCACACGGTTTTTAGTGAAAACCAGCTAAGCCCTTGATTTCATGGTGGGCGGTGAGAGGTTCGAACTCCCGGCCCCCTCGGTGTAAACGAGGTGCTCTACCAACTGAGCTAACCGCCCGTTAACGGCATACGAATTCCTTCCAGCCGCACCAACAATCTTGCGGCTGCGGCTGAAACATTTAATGTTAAACTCTGTGTCTTACTCCACAGACAACATCAAATCCCCCCTTCTTCCTTCACCCCTGATGAGACACTGGCATTTTCCAACCGTTTATCAAGGGGGGAAAGACCACTGTTTAGGCGGCTTTTTTCTTTGGCGCCTTTTTAACAGCCTCTTTCAGCATCTTGCCAGGCTTGAATTTCGGAACCATCATTGCTGGAATTTCCATCGGTTCCTGGGTTGATGGATTGCGCCGCACAGCCGCTGGACGATAAGAAACGACAAAATTACCGAACCCAATGATACGAACTTCATCACCGGCTTGCATGGCCTTGGTAATCGCATTGAAAGTCGCATCAACCGCTTCAGCGGCTTCTGCCTTCGACATGTCCGTCGCTTCAGCAACGGCGGCTACAAGTTCGGTCTTGTTCATGATGGTTCTCCTTCAGAGAGGTTCAGTCATAAGCCCCCAACCCCGATCAATGACATTGGGAAACCCGGACTTTATGGTTACACCCCCTAATAATGTATGACTGACATTATTGAATAGCCATACGGGACGTATTAAAGCAGCAGCCAACAGATATCACAAACGTTTCAAAATAATTTCAATTGCAAATAAATATATGCCTTTCTTCTCATCTCTCTATCGCATTAACAGGAGGAATATGACAAAAAGCGAAAATGTCTGATTGCTAAATTGCCTGAAGGGTCAAAATCTTTCCCTCATCGCACAAATAGAGACTGACGAGCCTGCATTTTCGCCTGAATTCTGTCCTTGCATTTTATGGTGAGGCACGCCCTGTGGAAGTATAAACTTCTACAGCTGAAGACAATTCACACCTTTTCATGACATTCTTGCCTTCACCTCCCCTGTGTACCTCCCCTGTACCTCGCGCAGATGAGCTGATTTTTCATTTTCAGTAGACCTTGTCAATCATCAAAAACACTTAATTATGGGATTATCCCATTCCTATCCCCAATAAACAACGCCTTCTTGATAATCGGTCTTACTATACCAGCTGATACCAGCGCCCGCTGGGCTTGATTCCTCTACCGTTCAATGAACACAAAATCTTCAAGAAATACAGAAAAACCAAATGGTCAATGATAAATAGCTCCGGTATTACCAAGAGTTCTTATATTGACCAATCAAGCTTTCCATATATCTTGAAGATTTTGCGTTCATTGAATGGATTCGGATGGCATTCAAATGAAAGTCAGGAGCCCAGCATTCCCCGCTTCTCTCGCCAAAAAACGCTGCAACCACCAAGCCTGATTGTTTTTTCAATACCAATCGAAATGATTGTGGAACTTTTCTAATCACTTACACTGCCGACAAAGATAAGACTGAGCAAAATCCGATCCCATGAGAATCGAATTTTGCTCTAGAACCTGGCTTTGTTGCACAAATTATCCGCAAATCGGTTTCCACTTGAAGGACTTGTGCTCTAGTGTGCGGTGATCGTCTTTGCGGTTTCATCCTCCTTCGCCAAGGCAGCCGCCTGATTTTCGGCGTCTTCCTCAGACCACTCGATCTTCTCTGGCTGTTTTGTCAACGCAATCTTGAGGACCTCATCAAGTTTACTTACCGGAATAATCTCCAGTTCATTCTTCACATTGTCCGGAATTTCGGCAAGATCCTTGGCATTCTCCTCTGGGATGAGGACTTGTTTGATGCCACCACGCAAGGCTGCCAAGAGCTTCTCTTTCAGCCCCCCAATTGGCAAAACCCG
>WGBT01000291.1 GCA_015494185.1 Hyphomicrobiales bacterium
CAACTTACCTTCTAAAAAACGACCTGTTGGTATTATCCCTAAGGTATTTATATTGACCGCTTGGGTTTTCCGTATCCATTTGAAGATTACACGTAAATTGGACCGCAAACGTGTCAAGGCCAGGGGGATGCTGGTATTAAGCAACAAGTACTTTCTCCCAGCTGCGGCGTCGCATGGGAAGCTCGGAAAACTTTGGAGAACAAGTCTTTCAAGTGGGGACCGTTTTTCGAAACAAATTATGCGACAAAACAAGATTCTAAAGCGAAATCCGATTCCATATGATCGGATTTTGCTCTAGATGCCGTCTAGAATGGAGCAGCCCCATGGCCTCATGTCAGTGGAATCCATGTCAGGCAGAGGCGTAAGCTACCGCCTCTGACCTCGCCGGCGGTTCGTCTTTGCGGCCCGACAGCGCCCGCTTCAGCCCTGCAAAGGCTAAAATGATGGCGGGCAGGATCAACAGATCGGCCAATAGGGCGGCACTCAAGGTCGCCATACTCAGCTCCCCAAACAACCGGGTCACCGGAAGTGATGACAAGATCGTCACCGATAACCCACAAACCAGCACCAGCGTTGTCAGGATCAAAACAGGCCCAATGCGGGCAATGGTCTGGCGCACCGCCTTCTTGATCTCATCGGTGCGCTGCCGTTCGATGGCAAAACGGTTTAGAAAATGAATTGTATCATCCACCGCCAGCCCAAAGGCAACTGTCAGCGCCAAAACGCTGGCAAAACGCAGCCCATCCCCGCTCAGATAAAGATAGGCGCCGATGACCACGATCGGAAACAGATTGGGAATGACACTCAGCAGCGAAACCTTAAAAGAGCGGAAGGCCAAACCTATAAAGATGAGGACAATACCCACAGCCGATACAAAGCCCATATTGAGCTGGTTGATCATCCGCTTGCTTTGGATCGCCGAAACCGGCGACAGCCCCGTCACCGTGAATTGCACATTCGGGAATTGCGCCTCGATGGTTTTCAGATTGGCCTTAAGCCGCTTGACCACCGCCGCAATCTCCTCGGCACTCATATTACGAATATAGCCGGTGATCAGCGCCGCATTGGCGGCATCGTTGACAAAACGCTTATAGACATGGGGCGGCATCAAATCCAAATAGGCCCTCAGCGCTTTCTCACTCTTGATCCCTCGTTTTTCCAGTGAGCGCCGCACCACTTCCACCGACCAGACATTGCCAAGCTCCTTCATGACCTCCATCATCCGATGGGTTTCAAAGATCGCGGCCATGATTTCAGGGGATTCGACCGGCACGGTCTTGTCCTTCGCCGCAGATTTGATTTTCACTTCAGACGCCGCTTCGGACTTCGCTTCACTCACGCCCGCCTGTGCAACCGTTTGCGCAGACGCAGTTGCGGCAGGCTTCCGCCAGCGCATCAACACATGAACCGGATAGGACCCGGCAAGTTTGGCATCCACCGTACGACTTGCCGTCAGCGCTTGTTTGCCATCCGGCAACTGGTCTTGCAGCGCATATTTCGGTGTCAATTGCGCATGCATGGCACCCAAAACAATCGTCGACAAAATACCAATGACGGCCACTGGCGCATAATATCGTGTCAGCCAATTGGCAAAGCGGAGACTGCCACGATCCAAGGCTGCGATCAGATCATTACGCCCCTGTTCGCTGCGGCGCAGCTTTTCTTCATCGCGTAAAAACAGCACCGAAAGTGTGGGCACCGCCACCACCACCGCAATGAAGGCCAACAGCGTCCCGCCGGCTGCGGCATAGGAAAACTCTCGAATGGGAACCGAATCGGTGAACAAGGCCAGCGACAACAAGGCGAGTGAAGTGGTCAAAGAGGTCAGCACACAGGCAGGACCGACATGCGCGATAGCCGAACGGGCCGCCTGCCAACGATCCGCCCCATCAAGAATCCGCCGGCGAATGGCAAACATCATATGCATGGCGTCTGAAAACGCGATCACCATGATCAGGGGCGGGATGAC
This sequence comes from Hyphomicrobiales bacterium, assembly GCA_015494185.1. Taxonomy (GTDB): domain Bacteria; phylum Pseudomonadota; class Alphaproteobacteria; order Rhizobiales; family S144-35; genus S144-35. Next base: position 1,970 of record WGBT01000291.1, read on the forward strand.
ATTTTTCAAGGCGCTCAGCTCCTGGCCGGCATGGCCCAACAGCCCCAAAATCCAAATCGTCGCAATGGCCGGCGGCACTGAAGCGATGATCACGAAAGCCGGCCGCCGGAAAAACAGAAATGCAATGAAGGTCCCCAAAATGAATCCGACAATGTTGAATTTTAGCCGGTCCGCGCGGATCGAGCTGCGAATCTCATGCTGCATCACCGGCACCCCGGCAAATTGCGCCCGCAAGCCAAGATCCTTGCCGACACTGCCCCAATCCGGGTCAGCCAATAATTCGTCCTCTTGATCCGGAGCCGGTGCGCCAAACCCAAGTCTTTGCCCGTCCTTGTCATTATGGGAGG
>WGBT01000292.1 GCA_015494185.1 Hyphomicrobiales bacterium
ATCACCAACACGGTGTTCTGGCGGCCGCCGGGAAATCGCACCCCAACGCCGGCTGAAATTCAAATGTGCCTGCCTTTCGTCGAGCGCCAAATCGCTTTGTTGCGCCCTAAAGTCGTGGTTCTGCTCGGCGGGGCTGCGGCGAAAAACATTCTCGGGCTCAACCAGGGGATCATGCGGTTGCGTGGGAAATGGCGGGATTATACTTTGCCCGGTGAGGCGGAAGAGGAGGGGGGCGAAGCGAAAATCAAGTTGATGGCAACACTCCACCCAGCCTATCTGCTCCGCAATCCATCGTCTAAGCGCTTGGTTTGGCAGGACCTTTTGAAGATTTCAAAGGCTCTTGAGATTGCAAATTGACGCAGGAATTGTGCTTCTATTGACTTTTCCACTCAGATCGATCATATATATTCGCATATCCTGATATCCGAGATCGGAAGGGTTGGGCCAAAACCGCCAGGCGCGACAAAGGTGGTTCTTAGCCCGGTTAGGAGATGTGAGAGAAAGCGGTAAATAGATGAAACGTTATTGCGATCCCCCAATAACGGCGATGTTTGGGCTTTCTCGAGGCTGCGCATTGAGGAGAGCTTTGCTCATGCAAGACATGTTGCAGCCTGAAGCATTCTAATCCGATCCTGGGTTTGTTTGGATACTTCCTCCCTCGTCACCCCAGGTCACTTGCGATTGGCCTGGGGTGATTTCTTCTGCAGCCCACCTGAGCCCCAATAACAATAACAAAAACAAGAACAAGCTCAGGTGGCGCTGCACCAGATCACCAACCCGGATCACCGATGATGCGTCATATTTCGGGTTAAAGTGTCAGAGGCGAAATGATGAACCAAGAAAATGTAATGAATGATGTTCGCTCTCAGGATAGGGAACCCTGCCGGGCCGGTGGACGGCTTTCCGCCCGTGAAGCTTTTGGCTTGTTGGAAATTGGGGGCGTGCTGCTGGTCGACATCCGGGCACCGGTGGAAGTGTTTCATTCAGGATTGCCTGAAGGGGCCCGGAATGTCACCACGGCGAGCCCGCATTTTGTGGATTATCTGCTGGAAGAACTGGATGGTGACAAGACCCGTCCGATTGCTTTGATCTGTGCCACCGGGAAGCGTTCGAAAGCGGCCAAAGAACTGTTGGAAAAAGAGGGGTTTACGAACGTCACCGATGTTTACGATGGGATGTTTGGCAATGAGAAGTGTGGCCGCGGTTGGCTTCAGGAAGGGCTTCCCATCAAACCCTTTGCTTAAACCTTGGGGACTATTTATTCTTTGATATCGGGAGGTGTTGGGATTGGCGTGAGAAAATGGCCCGCTGCTTCCTGATTGGGGGAAAGGAACCAGCGGACCTTGGAACAGGTGAGATCAGGCGATTGTAAGACCAATCGCAAAGGGAATGGCAATCAGCATATTGGCCAGAAGAAGGAGTGTGAGCGTCGTTTTAACATGTGTCATAATTGGCGGTCCATTCATTTGGGGGTTAAAATCATACGCATCACTTCGGTTTCGGAAAGCTTTATCTTCAAAGTTTCAAAACCTCATTCTCGACATTTCTGGCTTTTTTCATCCTTTTCCACACTGGCTTTATGAAAGCGGGGTGAAGCCTTGAAAACCTTGAATAAGCCCCTCCTTGGGCTCAGGTTTTAGGTGAAGAATTTGCTGCGAATTGGGAGGGAATGGGGAAAGATTGTGACTTTGTTTTTCCCCTGTCTCTGATGTCTCCTCTTTTTGCTAAAAACATTTTGGAAGGCTGATTTTAGAGCACGCTATGTCAGATGGTTCACAATCTGGCCGTGCCTTTGTGAGATAGCCTTGCCGGTGATGATTAGGTGATAATTAAATGTTGGCAGGTGCCTCTGCCGGGGCTGTCAAGTGCCGTGATTTGCGCTACAATCATCCACCCATGGTGGGGCGTGAAATTTGGGGAGGGGATGAAACTTAAGACTGTGATTGTGATGCGCTTTGGGGAAAAAATGGCCAGAATGGCAGTCGCTCTTGTGGTTGTCATCGGGCTATGGGGTATGGGGATCACGCAGGTTCTCACACCAATGCCGGTTCATGCGCAGGGGCAGCCGTTGCCGGGGCAATCGGTGGGAAGTGGACATGGCCGTGCGGTTTTGATCCTGGATGGTTCCGGCAGCATGTGGGGGCAGATGGATGGGGATCACAAAGTTGTCCAAGTCCGCAAAGCCTTGGCGCAGGCGGTGCGGAAATTTGCGCAACAAAAGCACGTAAATGGCCGTTTTGAACTTGGGCTGGCCGCTTTCGGTCACCGCAAGGCCATTGGCTGCACGGATATTGGTCTGTTACTGCCGCCACAGCCCTTGGAGCCTGCCATCATCAGCAATGTTGCCAACAAGGTCAGCCCCCGCGGCTCGGGGCCTTTGGCCAGCACCCTTTCAACCATTGCTGAGGCGGCCCGGCTGGCGGACAGGCCGGGGGATCTCATTTTGCTTGCCGATGGGCCGGACAATTGCCGTAAAGACCCTTGTGCGGCTGCAGCCGCGCTCAAGAAGAAAGCCCCGCGCACCCGGGTGCATGTGATTGGGCTCGGGGCTTCCCGCGCGCGCTTGAAACCATTGGCCTGTATCGCGCAAAACACCGGGGGACTGTTTCTGACGGCCACTACGAAAGCGGAGCTTGGTGAGGCGCTCTTGCTGAGTTTTTATGCGGCAACCCAGTCGGAGCGGGAACTTGCCGCATTGCATCGCGCTTTGAAACAGCCGCAAAGGCAAGCGTCTCACAGGGGGGGGCAAAGTGTTGCTGGCGGAACTGCTGCAAAACAGACCACGATTGCGGCCGATTTGCAAGCCGAAGCAAGCGGTGAAGCCTCCAGCGCGCCGCTTAAGCTCAAACAACGCGCCGCTCATAATCTGGAAAAAGGCCAAGGGCTGATCACGCTTTCAGCCGCGCTTGTCGATGGCGGTAAAACGATCAAATCCGGTTTGGTCTGGCGGGTTTTTGCGATGCCGGCTTCAGGCCGCGGCAAAGTCAAGATGTTGGCTAAAGCCAAACAGGCCCAGGCGCAATTCATATTGCCGGCCGGCAGTTATATGGTCAATGCCGCCTATGGGCGTGCCTATTTGACGCAGAAATTGGATGTCAAGGAAAGGCAGGAAACCCAGGCGAGATTTATCTTGAATGCAGGCGGGTTGCGGCTTTGGGGGATTGCACCCGATGGCCGTGCCGCCCGTCAGCCGCTGGTACGTTTTTCGGTTTATTCCGATGATCGCGACCAGTTTGGGCGGCGCCGGTTGATTGTGGCCAATATTCGCCCCGGCGTCATTTTACGCCTCAATTCAGGGATTTATCACATCGTCAGCCAATATGGCGATGTCAATGCGCGCGTGAG